>NZ_JBQTGI010000022.1:0-92101 GCF_052400645.1 Saccharicrinis sp. GN24d3 | reverse complement strand
AAAATGGACACTGAACAAGAAGAACTTTATGAAATTATCTTAAAATATTTTTAGGGTGTCCCAATGCGGAAGTCAAGAGCGACGATGCTAGGGGGAAGTACCGATCAAAGTTGCGGGGATGGGGGTTACTGAGTCTCTCTGTTTTTAATCTGTAAGTCCCACTGTTAATTAAAAAACATATTTGGACACCCTCTTAAATTTTATCCAAATGAATGTCTATTTGAGCGTAATCTTATAAACCAAGGCAGCATCAGCTTCGGCCGGTTTCTTTTTAGGCTGCTGAACGTTTAATCCTGCTTTAGTTCTTTTCCATTTGATTCTTTCACTGCTTCCGAGCACTTTAATCGATTTTATTTGAATATTTTTAGCCTCATCAGCAAATGCGGAGAGTGTTCTTTCGGGGGTTTTAGTGTTCCATCCTAATTGAATAGCATATACTGTTTTCCCTTTTTGTGTATAGCGAATATCCGCCGCATTTAAATTATTCAATCCTTTTTTGATAGCACCATATTCGTTCCAGGCATCTTTGGGATCCCGTTTAAGTTCTGTGGTTCCCTCACCAAAAACAACAAACGGACGGGTGTTATAAATCGCTTCCCCATATAGTTTCATCCAGGCTCCGATGCCCTCCATAGCTTTCACCTGTTCTTCGGGCATGGTACCGTCGGCCATGGGGCCTGCTGAAAGCAGCATAATACCATTCTTGCTTACTACTTCGGCCAGCATTCGGATTGCTTTAGCAGGATCGATAGCTGTACGTTTCTCTTTGTTGTAACACCACGAGCTCCCTAATATAAAATCAGTAATCCAGACTTCCGGAGTGATATCTTCCATGGTAGCCCTTTCCACGTTTACCACCGATAACTCGGTAGGGAAGAAGTCACCTTTGGTATTTACCACCACTTCTTTTCCTTCTTCGGCCGCCTTATTAAAGTAGTTGCTTAAAAACTGTTTGCGGTACTTTTCTGTGATAAAACGCTGTCCAAAGTCCATCCAAATATAATCCGGGCAATGTGCGTCAATTACCTCGTTTAATTTACCCAACCACAAATCTTGCGCTTCGTCGTAATCCATATTACAATACAATTTGCGGTATTTAGGATCCTGTGGTACTTCGCAATTTTCGTACACATAGTTGTATTTATTGGGTGTAACTGGTCGCATTACGGCCTGGTCTTGTTTAGGATAAAACAGGTTGTGGAAACCGTGATGAAAGGTGGCCATAAATTTGAGGTTCCGTTTTTTAGTTTCTTCGGCAATAGAAGCCACCATATCAACCCCGGGTCCCATGTCAACCGAATTCCATTCATTCACCTCGCTGTCCCATAGTGAGAAACCATCGTGATGTTCGGCAATGGAGCCAATAAATTTGGCACCCAAACCTTCAAACATATCTACCCATTCTTTGGCGTTGAAATTAGGCGCTTTCCAACCCGGGATAAAATCGTGGTAGTGAAAATCCTCGCCATAGGTTTCTCGATGCTTTTTATATACTTTCCCTCCCCAAAGGTTAGGTTCCCTGTCGGGTACGTACATCCATCGGGGATACCACTCGCCGTCAGTGGCCGGCACGGAATAAACACCCCAATGAAAATAAATGCCTAGTTTGGCATCCGCAAACCATTCGGGAACGGCTTTGTGTTTTTTAAGGTTTTCCCATTCAGGTTTGTATTTTTCTTGTGCAAAGGAGAATTGCAAAGAAAGCGTGATAATTGCTGTGAAAAAGATTTTTCTTAACATGACTTTAAATAATAAATTGATCATGCAATTTACTAGATAGGAAATGATATTGTCAGGAATGATTGTATCAATAATAGGGGGTAATTGGACAATTTGGAAAAGTTTTATAGTCAAAGAGAGGGTGTCCGAAAACAAAAAATAAGTTTAATTTACAAATTATCATTTTTGGGCTCCCTCCTTCTAGATTCCTAATATGTTTGGTCCAGAAATAGTTACAAAAAGGCAATGTTATGGTATAATGAGCGGAATTTAAGAATCAATGCACGTTCATTTACTTTTAGTCCATCAACTTATAATGGATATCGCCAAACAGCTCGTGTCCTACTGATTTGTCGTGGCACGAGGTACAACTCATCTTACCCGTTGTGTTTCCTAATTTTCCATGGCTTCCGTGACATGTCATACAGTTGTTGACTGTTTTATTATCGTACTGGTTTGTAATATAAGTATCGTTGAAATATGAGTTTAGAATTTCAACTGTTCGGGAAGCGACATCGGCAGTTAAACGTCGGCAGCGTTCTTTTCGCTGCTTGCTGTCTATTCTAAATCCGGTTTTTTCCCCCCATCTTGTTGTAGAAGCATGGCAAAGAACAGATGTTGACACGGATGTTGGCGGGGTGAAATCCAGAACAGGTTCATTCGGTTTGAACAAAGGAAATGCATTATTCTCGTACCAGTAAAATAACTCAGAAGTAAGAACATCTCTAACTTTCTTGTTATCTATTAGTAAGCCCATAACCGCTGCAGCCCCGTTTAAAGTGCCGCAAATAGTTCCTGCACCTCCAATACCACCGTGACCATATTTCATCATATGAACAGGAAAGGAAGTATAGGGTTCACCTATCTTGTTGGCTAGTTGAGCTATGATACTGCTAAAAACACCATACATACAACTGCCCACGTTATAATCCTGATAAGCCAGTTGAGATGTGGAAGCCGGATCTAATGGGCTATATTTCCATGACGATTCTGTTTTTTCCAGTTCTATTTTTTCCGGTGAAGGAGCTGGAATTTCTTTCGGCTTAAATGCGGTGGTTAATGCGGCAACACTTGCGGTTCCTGCGGCTAAAGCTCCAGCCGCTATTTTTATTGCTTTACGTCTGTCCATAGTTAATTTTGTAGTATAATAAACAGTTAAATGCTTTGTTATCCTCTATTTATCTTCTGAACAAGGTTACTTTAAGTCATTAAAGAATCATGTTGAAAAGATATCCCAGAGCAATTATAAACAAAGTTATGGTGCCAAAGAAAATACCAATGAGTTTCCATTTCATGACCTTCTTGAGTAAGGTCGCTTCTGGCAATGAAAGTCCAACTACAGCCATCATAAACACGATGGCAGTGCCAAGAGGAACACCTTTTGCCACAAATACCTGAATAACGGGCACTATTCCTGCAGCATTTGCATACATGGGCACAGCCAGGATGACAGCCAACGGCACCGCATACCATTTGTCAGCAGATAAAAACTCCGTAAAGAAATTTTCTGGAACGTAGCCATGCATGGCAGCGCCAATGGCAATGCCGATAAGTACATACAACAGCACCTTTCGAACGATATCCCATCCATCTCTTATAATAGATGGCAAACGGTCTATAAAAGGCGTTTTCTCATCTTCCCACTCTTCATTTTCTTGTATGGCATTTTCCTGAACCTGTCGTACCCAATCGCTCAGATATTTGTCGAGTTTCAATTTTCCAAGAATATAGCCGCCTACCATCCCCATAATAATACCGCTGCTGGCATAAATAAGAGTTGCTTTCAAACCAAATAGACCCAAAAACATCGCTACTGCGACTTCGTTAACCAGTGGAGAAGTTATTAGGTAAGCAAAGGTAACGCCAAGCGGGATACCCCCTTTTACAAAACCAATAAACAAAGGGATAGAGGAACAGGAACAAAAAGGTGTAACTGCCCCAAAAAAAGAAGCGAAAAAATACTCCAGGCCATACAGTTTTTTTGTGGTCAGGTAAATTCTTAAACGATCCACCGGGAAATAAGCATTAATTACTCCCATTAAACTACTGATAAGGAAAAGTAGGATAAGTATTTTAATGGTATCGTAAAAAAAGAAATTCAATGCTTCACCTATATGTGATTCGGAACTTAGATGAAATAAATCGAAGGTTAAATAATCAACCAAAGTAGGGAGATAATGATACAATAAAATTAAAGCCGGTAAAACTATGGCAATTGCAACTAATAAACCTGCCCTTTTCTTATTTTCCGGGTTATTCAACTGTTCGGGACTCTCAATGGCACAAGCCATGCTCTTTCCTTCTTCCTGATCTTTTGATAATAAATTTAATTTATTCATTGGATATTATTTAAGTCATATTTTTGGCAATGCGTTCGTAGTTCGCAGAAAAACGAACTTTCAAAATAATTTTTTTTACCAGCATTTATTGTTTGCATGCAGATCCAGAATGTATCTACCTAAATGATGCTGTATTGTATTAGCGTAGCTTGGTACAGCATGCTGTTTATCTATGATTTTATTTTTGTCCACCATGATGTTCGTAATATTGCGAACAAATATAATTGATTTTTTAAAGTACAGCAAAAAAATGTCTTTTTTTTGAAAATTAATTTGGGTAAATCAAAGCAAAATTACTTATCCCAATACTCATCCACTATTTTTTGAATATGTGGGTAAGCATCGTCAGTTTCGTTGTACATTTTGCGTTGGCGTTTAAGTTCTTTCTTTAGTTTCGTTATAATATGGGCATACGCAGGATTATCATATACATTATTGGCCTCATGGGGATCCTTGTTTAAATCGTAGAGTTCCCAGGATGGGGGAGTAGGACGTACTACAAATGATTTGTCAGGCGTAAGCCAGGCTCTGGAAAGTTTCCCGGTTTCGTTTAAATCCCAATGCCTGCCGTAGAAGAAAATCAACTTGTAATCCTGGGTACGTATTCCAAAATGTCCGGGAATATCATGGTGTGTAAGGTGCAGCCAATAACGGTTATAGGTGGCCATACGCCAGTTCCTTGGTTTTTTCCCTTTCAACAATGGTTTTATGCTTTTTCCCTGCATTTTTTTGGGAACAATACCACCTGCCAGATCAATCAGGGTTGGAGCAAAGTCAGTATTATTAATAATCATATCATTTCTGGTACCCGCTTTTATTTGTTTGGGATAATGCACGATAAAAGGCATACGCATTGACTCTTCGTACATCCATCTTTTATCCACCATATCGTGTTCGCCCAACATCATTCCTTGGTCGGCGGAATAGATTATAATGGTGTTTTCATACAGACCATTGTTTTTTAAAAACTGGAAGAACTTACCCAGGTTGTCATCAACTCCTTTAACACAACGCAAATACGATTTAAGGTATTTCTGATAAGCCATGGATGTTGCTTCTTTATCCGGTATGCTTTCATCGATTTTATAATAGTTCACATAACCGTTGATAGGGTGTCTCCGAGATACCGATGTCCCAATCTCATGAATCAGGCTGTCATTTTTTCCACGGGTTCCTTCTGATCCCCAGTTGGGTTGAGAATACAGGTTTTCAGGTTCAGGAACTTTGGTATCGGCCAGGTAACCTTCGTATCGTGGGGCATATTCAAACCAATCATGTGGTGCTTTAAAATGGTACATCAAAAAAAATGGTTTGTCCTTATTGTCTCGGTTTTTTACCCAGTTGATAGCTTTTTCGGTAATTACATCGGAGGAATGACCAGTAGATTTAACTATATTATTGGGATAAACACCATTCCCTTTTTCGTAAAAGGTTGGGTTGAAATATTTACCCTGACCTTTTAGTACGCTATAAAAATCAAAGGCCGTGGGTTCACACATGACATGCCATTTGCCGATTACCGCAGTTTCGTACCCTTGTTTCTTTATTTCTTGAGGAAGGTATTGTTGCTCCGTTTTTAAGGGTCGGCTGAAATCCAGTATGTTATTGGTTTGACTGTATTGCCCCGTCAGAATGGTTGCACGACTGGGAGTGCAGATGGAATTAGTCACAAAGCAATTTTCGAAAACCATGCCTTCACTAGCCAATTGATCAAGATTAGGCGTGGGGTTTAAAAAAGCCAATCTACCGCCATATTTTCCAATGGCATGGGCGGCATGATCGTCGCTCATGATATAAATAATATTGGGTTTTTTGAGGGTTTGAGCATTTGTAAATGAAGCCAAACCGAGTAATAAAAGATAGAAATATTTACGCATTATTTTAGTTTTACTTTATAAACAATGGTTTTGTCGTTAGGCATTTTTTGTGGGGCAGTGATAAAAAGACCAATGTCGCTTTGTCTCCACTTAATTTCTTCCTGGCTTCCAAGTAGGTTAATGTTTGCGATTTTGAATGTTCCGGCCAAACCGTCTTTTGCAAAACTCTTTAGCAAATATTCTTTACCTGCCGCAGGAAGAGCCAACTGAGATATGTACAAGTTGGTACCATTTTGAGTAAACCTAAAGTCTTCAGGCTGGTAAGTAATTCCGAAACCCTGAACTCCGCCAAAATGGTTCTTCTTAAGTTGGGTAACTCCTTCGCCATAGGTAACAAATGGACGGGTATTAAATACCGCTTCTCCATTGGTTTCTAACCATTTTCCAATTTCAAGCAGTCCATCTCGTTGTTCCTGAGGAATAATTCCATCGTGGGTAGGGGTGATGTTGAGTAAAAGACAACCGTTTTTACTGGAGATATCAATTAGCTCATCAATAATAACGTCAGGTGTTTTTAGGTTTAGGTCTTCCCTCCAGCTCCATCCGTGCCATGCATAAGAGTCATCCGTTAACCACGGGAAGTCCGTCTTTTCATCGAACCTTCCTTTTTCCAGGTCTAATACACCAACACCTTTTTCGAGGTCTTCGTTTTTATAGGTCAACACAATATCTTTGTTCCATTCCAATCCTTTGTTATAGTAGTGTGCCACCATTTCTTGTCGGTCTTTTTCTGGTAAAAGAAAAACACGACTATCGAACCACAATAAATCCGGCTGATATTTATCTACCACTTCGTAAATTTTTTCTTTCCAGGTGTTTGCAAATTTGCGGGAAGGAGCATACTTAGGGTTAACCTTACCCTTAAATTGCCCGCTTGCTGCATGTCCACCTCTAAAGCTATCAAAGGTTTCGGGAGCAGTCCATTCGCCATAAAATTCATCGAACTCAACGTCTGAAGTATCAATAAGTCCGCTCCAACGGTTATACCATCCCCATTCCCAGCTGTGGTGAAAGGTGGTCACAAACTTTAAATCCTGACTTTTGATGGCTTTTTCCAACTCTCCGACCAGGTCGCGCTTAGGGCCATAGTTAACCGTATTGTATTTGTTAACCTTGCTGTCCCAGTTCGAAAAGTTATCACAATGTTCGGCAACAGGGCCAGCGAATTGGGCACCTGATTTTTTGAAGAGCTCAGCCCAGTCGCTGGCATCAAAGTGTTCTGCAGTGAACTTGGGAATAAAATCGTGGTAATGAACCGAATCACCATAAGTATCCAGATGATGTTCCCGTAGCCAGTGGTTCCATCCTGTGTCTTTATCTTCATACATTTGGCGCGAGTACCATTCGCCTTTTCCCATGTAAGAATAAACACCCCAATGGAAGTAAATACCAAATTTGGCATCTTTAAACCATTCCGGTGTTTTGTGTTGTTTTAACGATTCCCAGTCGGCTTTGTATTTTTGAGAAGAGTTTTCAACGGTCGTTTTAGTCTGGCAACCCATTAAAACTATTAACAATAAAAGTATCAGATAATTTTTCATTGTATTAAAATTAGTGAAACCTGATAGTCAGCGTAATTTTCAATTATCCGACAACGTGATCTAATTAATTGCTCCCAGCTTGCGATAGCCCGGCAGCTCTTCGGTTTCATGATAAGAAGAATTAATATACTGATTTGTAGATATGCAAAGTTAAGGTGGATTGCTGGTGCTTTATTGTACATATCCGACAATTGTTTGAACTATGACGTTAAGGGAAAGTAAATGATTTTTACCGCAATGTCATTAAGTTAAACTATATCTGTTGAAAAGCCTTCAGGTACAGGTATGCTGATGGGTTTAACAATGCTGGAACCTTACATCGTCCTTCGGACCTGACAGCGTTAAATATACAGTCTTAATAATAGGGGTTTGGCAGGGTGATTGTGTAAAGTTAAAAATCAGAGATGGTTTACCCGCAATATGCATTAGAAAACCTATTGCTCGCTGAAATCACTTCAAAACAAGTCACTTCGTTGGATTGCTTTTATTCACTAAAACTAGGCTATGCCTCACTTCAGCAAAGCCTAATGTTATTGTGCTTTCAATGTTCATGAGGATCTTCTAATACATCCGGGTTAGAACAAACCGAGGGCTCCGCTAAAAACGAAACCCTCGGTCAAATATTAAATCCACAAATAAAAAATCTTACTTAGTAGTTACCACCACTTTTGCTGATTTCAAACCTTTTGAGGTAGCCGTTAATTGGATAGTTTCGGCTGCCTCTGAAGATTTAAGAATAGCTAATGCCATGCCGCTAAATGCTTTGCGGTGGTTGGCCTGAAACGATTCCAATGAAGCTTGATTTCCATTGTCCACAGCTATCAATGAGCCTGCTCCTTTTACCTTAAAGAATACCTGGTTGTCGGCCATTGGACAAAGGTTACCGTTTTTGTCCTCGATGCGAACGGTCACATAAGCCAAATCTGTTCCGCTGGCCTCAATGGTTTTTCTATCCACAGAAAGAGAAACTTTGGCAGGTTTTCCTGCGGTATTGATGATTTCTTCCTGAATGGCTTTACCATCTTTATAGCCTACCACTTTAAGTTCTCCAGCCTGATAAGGCACATTCCACGATAAACGGTATTTCGACATAAATGTCTTTGGTTTGTAACGCAGGAAGTCTACTTTAATCTCGGTTAAATCTTTACCTTTTACTCTTTTGCCCAGCGATTTTCCATTTAAGAAAAGCTCAGCCTCGTCGCAGTTGGTATAACAGAACACAGGAATTTCTCTTCCTTCCATGCCTTTCCAGTTCCAATGTGGTAAAAGGTGTATCATAGGCTCTGTTGTCCACTGACTTTGATAAAGGAAAAATCTGTCTTTCGGGAACCCGCATAAGTCAACTGCACCAAAGTACGAACTGTGTACCGGCCAGTCGCCATTCCAATAACCATTGGTCGAGTTGTCCTTACCTCCGTATGGTGTTGGTTCACCCAGGTAATCGAAACCAGTCCAGATAAATTCACCCATGCTATGCGGATATTTCTCTTGAAAGTGGAATTCAATATCGGGAGGATACGCCCAGGGTGGTCCTATCAAGTCGTAACTGCTTACGTGTAACGATTCATGTGTTTTGTATTTCTCGATTGGCAGGTGGTAAACACCGCGGCTACTGGTACAACTCGAAGTCTCTGAACCATAAATAGGCAGGTCAGGGTAGTTTTCGTGAATCTCACCGTATTTAGTGGGTTTGTAGTTGGCTCCGGCAATATCCACCTGTTGTGCCATATTGTTGTCGTACGGACCTGAGTAGTGGTTGAAACCCGCGGTAGTAGGACGGGTCATGTCCATTTCCTTGACATAATCATTCAACATTTTAGCTGATCTCCAACCATCCTTCTTGTCTTTTTGTTCAATAATTTCGTTTCCAATACTCCACATCACAATAGATGGGTGATTACGGTCTCTTTTAACCATAGCTTTTATGTCGCGCTCTGCCCATTCCTCAAAGAATACATTATATCCGTTAGGAACCTTAGGCATTTTCCAAACATCAAAAGCTTCGTCCTGAACCAACAAGCCCATCTCATCACATAGCTCTAAAAGCTCTCTTGATGGTGGGTTATGACTGGTGCGGATAGCATTTACACCCATATCCTTCATAATTTGAAGTTTGCGTTCGTCCGCTCTTCTGTAAATTGCAGCACCCAAGGCACCGTTGTCGTGGTGCAGACAGACCCCGTTAAAGCGAACCTTACGACCGTTCAGATAAAAGCCATCCTTATCGTAGCTGATATGGCGGATACCAAAACGGGTATGGTAAGTATCCAGTACTTTACCGTTTTGAGTGATCGTAGTAACTGCATTGTACAGGTGAGGTGTTTCTAAATCCCAACGTTTCGGATTTTTTATGTAACACCATGTACCGGAAACTTTAGCCGAATTAGGGGGAATTGTCATCGTTTCTTCCGCTTCGGCAACTGATTTGCCATCAGGTGAGAAATATTCTTGTGTTACTTTTATTTTAGCGGCCTTGTTGCTTTTGTTTTCAACTGTTGTTTCGTTTTGAACAGAAGCTTTCACGTCAGTTACGGTGGGGGTGGTTACGTAGGTGCCCCATTGCGCCACATGAACAGGTTCATCAATTTTTAACCAGGTGTTACGATAGATTCCTGCACCCGGATACCAGCGTGATGATAAATCCTGTGGAGTCAGACGTACTGCTATTACATTCTCAGACCCATACTTGAGGTAATTGCTGATATCGAATTCAAAACCGATGTAACCATAGGGGTGGTTGCCAACCAATTTTCCGTTTACCCACACATAGGCGTCATACATGGCTCCTTCGAATTCAACACGAACCACTTTGCCTTTTGCGGTATCAGGCATGTTAAAGTGCTTCCGATACCAACCTGTTCCGTGGAATGGAAGACCCCCGCAACGGGCGTTGTACTTATTGTCGAAAGGACCTTCGATAGCCCAGTCGTGCGGTAAATCCAGTTTTCTCCATGCGGAATCGTCAAAATCTGCCATTTCGGCACCTTCGGCTTTATCGTTAAAAAAAAGCCAGGACTTGTTAAAACTTTGATCCTGTGCCGTCAGTGTATTTCCTATGGCCAGAAAAACAAGCATTAATACAATTACTGTTTGCTTCATGATTTTATTTGATTGTTTAAAATTCATTCTAATGTTTCTCGCAGCGTTTCGCAGAGGTATTTCTTGTTTCACATAGTTTCCGGCGCAGATTTCCTAAGTATATTAAATATAGTTTGTAATGCGTTGGTTTGATTTACATGATTATACTAAGGGTGTTATGCTTGGTTATTGCTATTGTCCCTTTGGGGAACTTTACTATCCTTAATTAACAAGTGACCATTGTTTACTGACCACCGATCACTGACTACTGTCCCTTAACTTATTATACTTCTGAAACAAGCTATTTACCACTGATTTATGCTCCGGTGAATGGATCAGGTTTTTATTTTCATCTTCAGAGATATTATTTTTAAGGTTGAAAAGAGCAATAGGTTCTCTGATTTTATCTGTTTTGTCCTTTTTATCAATTTGGATGATCAGTTTCCAGTTATCTTCAGAGATGGCCACAGTTTTTTGTGTTCCACCTTGCAGCATTAATTCGGGATGTATTGTTGCTTCCTTGTTTTTTAAATAGGGCCAAATGTTTTTGGAATCCATGGCTTGACCTTCTGCAATTTTATGATTGGTCAGATCTGCTAAGGTCGCCATGATATCTAATCCCAGTATGGGTTTGTCACTTGTACCGGTTTTTATGTTTTTGGGCCAGGATGCAATAAAGGGAACCCGATGTCCCCCTTCGAAAATTCTATTTTTTCCACCCCGATAGATACTGCTGGGTTGATGCCCTGTAGCCAAGGTTTCCCTTCTGGTTAAACCTCCGTTGTCAGATGTGAAAATAATTAAAGTATTATCGTATATACCTTGTTTTTTAAGTGCTTTTATCAGCATTCCCATCTGAACATCCAGTTCCTTGATCATATCCATATGGGCACATGGAGTTGTTCCTTTAATTTTAACCCCGTCCAGTTCATCGCAAGGGGTATGTGGCAGATGTACGGCTAAAGCGCAATAATACAAAAAGAATGGTTTTTTCTTTTGTGCATTACCATTAATGTAAT
The DNA here is from genome assembly GCF_052400645.1 of Saccharicrinis sp. GN24d3. Taxonomy (NCBI): domain Bacteria; kingdom Pseudomonadati; phylum Bacteroidota; class Bacteroidia; order Marinilabiliales; family Marinilabiliaceae; genus Saccharicrinis; species Saccharicrinis sp. GN24d3. The sequence goes on along the minus strand of NZ_JBQTGI010000022.1, from coordinate 80,528 downwards.
CAACTGCTTTAGAAATAAGTAGTGGTCCCATTTTATGCGGATCCCAGTTAGAATCGCCTAATCCTTCACTTTTATCCAACTTAAAATTGAGTTTGTCCATCTTTTTTTGGGTGATAAAATCAAATTTGGAATCCTTGGCCAACGGATACCACAGTTCATTTTCGTAACAAGCATAGGGAACGTCCTGGATTCCGGCAGGGAAAGTAAAGTCATAGTCAAATCCTTGATCCTTAGGGCCGCCACCAATATATTTCGAGATATCCACATCCAACTCTGGTTTGTTGCGGGGGCCTCGGTATATGGTTGCTTGCTCATCCTTTCTGTACCAATCGCCACCCAGGTGCCATTTGCCAAAGAAAGCTGTGTTGTAACCCGCCTTTTGCATTAGTTTACCTAAGGTAAGTTGATCCTTTTTAATTGGCGACTTTTCATATGCTCCCCAAACACCCCAGGGAAAATCACTTCTAAAACAACTGTTCCCGGTCATGATTCCATACCGTGAAGGGGCACAAAGCGCGGCAGGGGAGTGGGCGTTGGTAAAAGCCATACCAGTATTGGCTAATTTATCCAGGTTGGGCGTTTCCAACACAATATTATCGGAATGCATTTTTCTGTAATACGATAAATCACCCGTGCCAATATCATCGGCCAACACTACAATTACATTGGGCTTGATTTGTGCTTTTAATCCTGTAAGTACAGCTAGAGATAACAGTATTAGAATACTTGACCTTATCATGTTTGCAGATTTTTAGTTGCATTTTTTCAATATGTGAAAATACATAATAAGATAAGGATGTACGGGGTATAAATAGCGGGTTTAGGAGGTGGTTTTAACTTTTTATCGGTTAATTAACAGGTTAAATGAGTTTTAACATTTGAGAAATGCACGATACGGAATCCATTTGTTTTAAAATATTCTTACACCCATAATATGAGGCCATGGGTATAAGAATTTACTTTGTATCCTCATTTTCGTCATTTTCTTCTCCATCATTTGCATGTTCCCTTTTATAGTCTGATGGGGATAGACCTATTTCGTTTTTAAAGCAGGTTCTGAAATATTTTAAATCGGAAAAACCGACTTCGTAGGTAACATCCGCAACAGAATACCTACCTGTAGTAAGTAATTGGGCTGCACGTTTTATGCGAATAGATCGGATAAATACCTTCGCCGTCATTCCGGTTAGTGCCTTTAGTTTCCTATTTAAAATCACCTTTGAAATTCCATATTCCGAAGCCAATTCTTCCACGGTAAGTTCCGAATCGCCAATTTTGGATTCAATAATCCTTAGTATTTTAGCCAGGAATCTTTCATCCATCGAGGTGGTTGCAACTTCCGTAGGTGTTACTTCTACTTTTTGGCTGAAGTTTTTTCTGGCTTCTTCTCTTTTTTTCAGAAGGTTTTCTATACGAACCTTCAGTACTTCCAAATCAAAAGGTTTGGAAACATAAGCATCGGCACCCAGGCTATAACCTTTCACACGGTGCTCGCTTGAGGTTTTGGCCGTCAATAATATAATTGGGGTATGACTGACGTCCACATCCTCCTTGATAGTTTTGCACATTTCAAAGCCATCCATTTTAGGCATCATCACATCGCTTACTATTAAATCAGGATTATCTTGTTTACATTTTTCTAATCCTTCTTCACCGTTTTCGGCTTCTATCACAATGTATTCATCGCTCAAGCTTTCTTTTATAAAACTACGCAGCTCATTGTTGTCCTCGACAATAAGCAAAGTTTTTTTGTCAGCGGTATCTACCGAGGTTTCATTATTTTTGTTTTCGGGATGCGCTAAAGTTTTTTTTGTATTTACCCAAACCACATCTTCTATCGGCTGGTATATTCCTGTTTCATCCACCTCTTTCTTACTAAAATGATCTTTACCTTTCAGTAAGGACACCATAAATTTTGTTCCTTTGTTTTCTTCGCTGCTTACATCTATTACACCTTTATGCATTTCAACCAAACCTTTTGAATAAGCCAGTCCAATGCCGGTACTACCATATTTTTTATTCTCTATTTTGTCGGATTGATAGAAGCGTTCAAAAACATGTTTCTGCATGGTTTTATCCATTCCTACCCCGGTATCTTCCACGGTTATATAGGTCATATATTTATCTTCGTTAACGTCAATACTTATTTTGCCACCCTCAGGGGTAAACTTAAAAGCATTAGATAGAAGATTATATATTACTTTCTCCAGTTTCTCGGTATCGAAATACATGGGTATTTTATGGGAAGTAAAAGACATTAAGAATTCTATTTTCTTTTGCTCGGCATAAACCTCAAAGGAAGCATATACATCCTTGATGAATTTCACGATATCACCCTGGCTGGCTCTCAGTTTCATTTTGCTTTGCTCAAATTTACGGAAGTCCATCAGCTGGTTGATCAATCTGAGCAAGACCGTGGCATTACGGTGGATAATATTGTGGATATTGTCCATTTTCTCTTCTGACATCAGAGATTTATCCTTGATCAACTTTTCTATCGGACCTATAATTAAAGTCAGGGGAGTCCGGAACTCATGTGAGATATTGGTGAAAAACCTGAGTTTCATTTGGGAAAGTTCCTCCACCTTTTCTTTCTCGAAGCGCTCCATCAACAATTGGTTTTTTTGCTGTACGCCAATAATCGAGAATCTACGGAAAAACAACAGCAAAATAACAATGGCAACCGTATAAATAAACAGCGCGTAACCGGATAGCCACCAAGGCGCAATTACTGTAATGTCTATTGTTTTGGGCTCAGTTCCCCAAATGCCATCGCTGTTGGAAGCCAATACTTTAAGCTGATATGTGCCTGGTCGCAGGTTGGTATACTTTGCGAACCTTGCTTCGGAGGATGTGGTAATCCAATCCTCATCGAAACCTTCTAACATATATTTATATTGGTTTTTACGGGGAGCAGCAAAATGTAATCCTGCATAATAAACCGTAAAACTATTTTCGGAATATTTTAGCTGAAGCTCTTTGGTATCATTCAAATCTGTTGTTAGTAGTGAACGGCCATGAATTTCCTCTCCAATTTCAACCCGCTGATTTAAAATGTCGAGTTGAGTAAATACAACCTGACTCAAGGATTTGTCTTCAGTTATTTGTTTTGGAAAAAAGCTGTTAAAACCGTTTACCCCTCCAAAAATCATTTCTCCATTCCTACGTTTAAAACAAGCCAACTCCGAAAATTCGTAATCCTGCAAGCCATCATCAACATCGTAATTAGTCATTTCATTACTTTTAACGTTGAATTTGGTCAAGCCTGCATTTGACGAAATCCAAAGGTGCCCTTCTTCGTCCTGCAAAATACCTTTAATCACATTGTTGGGCAGTCCATCATCGGTAGTTAAGGTTTCAAAGTAACCTATGCCGTCCTTGGTTTCACGGTAACGATTCAGTCCTCCACCCAAAGTTCCGATCCATATATCCCCTTCGGAACTTTGGAATATAGGTAAGATATAATCATGGCTCAAGCTGTTGGGTTCGTTGGCAATGTTCCTATAGGTAAAAAAATTGGGGTTGGCATTGTACTTATGCTTTTCTTTTATTTTCGCCAATCCATCCGCAGTGCCCACCCAAATATTTCCATTCCTATCCTCTAAAAGGCTTCGAATTAGATCGGAAGGTAAGGAATAACTCTTTTCTTGCTTTATAAAGTTATCCTGTTGATATCCTCCTTTCCCATCCGGTTTCAACCTCCACAGGCCTCCTCCATAGGTACCAAGCCACACATAACCATGGCGGTCGATCATTGCCGAAAATACAGCCCTTTTAATGTCTAGATTCCATTTGTCAATATTTATTTCCTTCCCGGTTCTGGTATCAAATGCTAAAACTTTTGATGAATAGGCAGTTCCAATCCACATTACATTATTTATGGTGTCTTCAGCCAAGGCATACCCTCTTCCTGCAGTCCTTCCATCTCCTGCTTTAATATGAACGAAACCTTCAGAATAATCAGAATTGTTGTTAGAAGGCCGATAGTTTATGCCGCCACCATCGGTGCCAATCCATAAGCCGCTATATTCATCTTCGCATATGCTTCGTATTTTATTGTACGAAATACTGCTTGCCGTTCTGCTCTTTTGATAGTGATTAAATAGTTTTTTCTTTGCATTATAAATATTAAGACCTCCACCGTTGGTTCCCACCCAAATTAAACCGGACTTATCTTTAAATAAATCTACTATTATATCTTTACTTAAGCTACCATCTTCAACACCACTTGTATATACTTTTTCCACTTTATAACGTAGCGAATCCGTACTTATTCTTTTTGCATAAACTACACCGTTGTATGTTCCTAACCACAAATTGCCTTCGTTGTCGAATTCAAATTGGTTTGCACCCTTATATTCCAATACAAAGTTAAATACCTTGTCTTTTTTATTAAATAGTTGAACCCCTCTGGTATTCAGAACAAAAATCTTATTATTTCTTTCATGAATTTTTGAAGCTGACCTGGCGCCTTGACCACTAACAAACGATTTTTCAATTTTATAAGTAACAGGATCTATTTTTCTGATACCATATAAAGTCCCTAACCAAATATTACCCTGCGAATCTGCACAAATATCTTTTATATATCCATCTTTTGCTACCTTATTATTGTGTGTGATACTCTTAAATGGAACGGTAACTATTTTGTTATTAGTTACTTTAATGACATTTAGTCCCCTATGGGTAAGCACCCAAATATTTTGGTATTGATCAGCCTTTACCCTAACAATTCGATTAGTATGTAAAAGGTTTGGATTTTCTACGGTATTAGAGAAAGAGGTGAATTGATTGTTGGTAACGTTAAACTTACACACCCCATTATCACTGGTTCCAATCCATAGGTTGCCCTCGTTATCTTCGGTAATAGATTGAATAATGTTCCCAACAAGCCCGTTTTTCTGCCTGGGCTGTTTTCTGTATATCTTAAATTGATACCCATCGTACCGGTTCAATCCATCGTTTGTACCTATCCATATAAAGCCCCGGCTATCCTGGAAAATGCAATTTACATCGTTCTGCGAAAGACCTTCTAAAGTTGTAAGATGCCTGAATTTGCTGGCGTTTAACATAAGCGTCATCACGCATGTGAACAATAAAATGTAGATTCTTTTTCGCATGGCAAATAATTAGTAGTATATCTCCAAAAACAATAAATACAATATTATATCAATTCATGCGATAATCCACAAGTTTTTAATATCAATGTGTACCTAGTCCTGTTTGTACCCCATTTTCAGTATCATTATCAACCTATCATTTATATTAATTCATCAGATATTTGATGTATGGAAAAATTCTACAGTATGAAAAAAAATGTGCTACTATCTCTTTGTTTTTTGTTTTGTATCAATTCTTGGAGTAACGAAACCGTTTTTGAAAGCGGTTTTGAAAATGAAATTATAACAGATTGGAGCTCTACCTTAGGAACAGGGTTGACAACGTTTGAACGAAGCGAACAGGCAACCCGCTCGGGCTCTTACGGTTATCAAATGACGTTTAATACGTCAACTCAGAAAGGAAACCTAACCACAACTAAAAGTATTAACTGGGAGGAAGGGATTACTTACAAACTTTCGTTTTGGTATAAGGCAATATCACCTAGCGATAATAACGAAACCAATATAAAACTGTTCGATAATGCCGATAATAAGCTGGCGCAAATCAATATTAGTTCCTGGACTAGTAGCGATTGGGCTCAATATGTTACCGAATTCACCCCTGATGGCAATTACAATAATGGTTATGTATTATTTAGTTTCAGATCGAACAGTGCCGGGAACGCGCAATATTTCCTGGACGACTTTAAGATAGAACAGGTTATTGATGAACCAAGTTTTTTCAATGATTTAAAAACTAAAATGGTAGAATCAGACCCAAGTATTCAATGGACCCAGTTTGGTCCGGGCATGAGCGGGAACTGTAAATCGGCATTTTGGCATCCCACCGACCCTAATGTATTGTTTATTGGCCCCAATATGGGCAACTCCTATGGAACCTGGGACAAAGGCTTTACTTACGAATCCATTCTTAACGAAGATGAGACAGATTTCAGACGTGGATATCGAGGGCCAATTGAGCTAACGAGCCTGGATTTTTCGCGTCAGGACGCCGATTTTGGAATGTGCACCGACGAAAGAAACCAAGGTATCTATTACACGGAAAACAGGGGCCACAAATGGACAAGGCTAGCAGTAACAACCTTTGATGGTAAATATGTAGATGCTGTTGCCGTTGATCCAAAGGATGATAATATCTGGTATGCAGGAGGAGGGCGCCTTAGAAATCTGGGTAGTAACCTTTATCCGTACTCTCAACCTAAAGGAATATTAGCCGATCCTGCCAGTCTCAATAAAATTTGGAAAAGTACAGATAAGGGGCAATCCTGGACCTTAAAAATTAATGGACTGGAACCTGAAACCGGGATAGAAACTTTGTTGGTTGACCCAGTAAACTCTGATATAGTTTATGCCTCAACCAGCACAGGGTTTTACAAGAGTATGGACGGAGGAAACTTATGGGTTAAAAAGGATTCAGGCATGGATTACGATATGCTCCGCGCCATGGATTATCATTATAACCCGAAAGATGATATCCTGACTATGATTGTCATCAGCAACCCAATGTGGAAATCAGATGGAAATACCATTACCGACGACAAAGGAGGTTTGTTTAAAAGTACAGACCGAGGTGAGAGCTGGCAAAAGATTGCTGGAAACCTGGCTTTGGATATGCGTCAATTTCAAGGTAATTCGGATATTAAAAAGAGTTTTTTCCATTGTGCAGCTTATGTTTTTGATATGAGCGATGAGGAATTTGAAGCAGCCTACCCCAATTTGCCATCTGCAATAACAATTCGTTACAATACGATTGAGATTGACCCGAATGATGTAAATAATATTTACCTCAATAATGAATATTCAAACGCTTCACGCAATAACTTTAAACCAGGTCAAGTTTGGCGTAGTACCGATGGAGGGCAAAATTGGCATGTATGTTTAAGAAACGGGAAGGCCTGGAAAGCAGGTTCAGATGATTATAGTTATTGGACCAGCCGCACTAACCCGATGGAAACCAATATCTCGCTCAAATATAAAAAGGAATGGATAAACCGCGATTTTTATGAGCGAAAAGGATGTAACTTCGTAAAGTTCAATGCGGATGGTTCTGTTCTTCATACCCAAATGGCTAAGATATCATTAATGTCTTACGACAAAGGCGAAAGTTGGGTTGATATTGATGATGAATATACAGCTAAAGGAGAGGAGCGTTATGTTGGTGCAGGAAACAGTAATGTTCCGGGGCATGGATTCTCTCAACATCCACTTATGGCCAACAAGGTTTTCTGCTTTGCCGGAGAAAATAGTTTGTGGACAACTAACAATGAAGGCGATAAGGTACGTTCGGGAGCACAGGCGGCTACATTCAACAAGCTACTGCCTGAAGAAAACTCTTTAAGCTGGTATGCTGTTCACCCGCACGATACCACCATGCATTATGCTTTATTTTTCCGACAAGCTAAAAAGGGTAAGTTGATGCGATCGACAGATAGCGGAGAAACATGGAGTGAACATGGCGAGGCGGTTCCATATTGGGATATCAACAGTCATTCAGGTGATCAGTCCGTACATCAAATTCACTTAACATTCGATCCGGTTAATCCTGACAACATGTACTTTGTGGTACCTAAAAAAGCCAGAAGTCTGGAATTTGTTGGAGATTCGGAAATACATTGGGGCGTGCATAAATCGAGCGATGGCGGTGCCACCTGGACGGAGACCAATGTTGGATTGCCTGAATCGCTGGATGCTACCATGATTGCGATAGATCCCAACGAGCACAATACCTTATACGTTACTATACAAAACTACAATGGAGGACTTTTTAAATCGACAGACAAAGGTGAAAACTGGGCTGAAGTAGAATCAACCAAGAATATTTCGGGAGACCAAGGAATTAACGATATTCATTTTTCGGAGGATGGAAAGGTATATATTACGGCAGGAAGCAAAAACGGAAACGCCAATGACGGAGGAGTATGGGTAAGTGATGATCATATGGAAACCTGGGCAAAGATATTTGACTATCCGTGGACAAACCGAATTGAAACCGCCATGTATGATCCTAAAACCATTTTGGTATCTACTTTAGCCAATACCAAAATTGAAGGCCGAAATGCAGGAACCTTCCTATCAAAAGATGGTGGCGAGAACTGGATTAAAATCAACAAAGGAAACGGACAGTCTGATAGAATTAATGATATAGCTATCGACAATTATGTATTAGGTAAGTATTACGCGTCTACGTATGGAAGTGGATGGTACACAGCTATCGATCCTAACCCAAATGAAGCTGTTTCTCCTACCCGGGTTAGTACGTATCAATCTTCACTTTCCATTCTTGAAGGTGAAATAAAAAGTCTGTCATTTACCGTATCTCCATCTGAGGCTTATATTAAAAATGGCATTTGGAGTTCTAGTGACGAGCGTATAGCAACCGTTAACGCTATTGGTGAGGTAACAGGCGTTAAACAAGGAACCGTGACTATAAGTGTTCGGTTAGTCAATACAAATATTAGCTCCGATGTATCGGTTACCGTAGAACCTAAAAACGTTTCGGTAGGCATCGTGGGGTACGAAGAATTGCATGTATTTCCAAATCCGGCCAAAACCCATATTACCATAAAGTCAGCAACAACTAATACTTCAGAAGCCGTGGTTGATGTTTTTAGTGTTTCGGGCAAGAAGGTATTGTCGAAAGTAATTGAAGAACAGATGAATAATCAGATATCAATAGCGCAACTGACAAAAGGTTATTATTTTTTGGTCATCACGACCAAAGAAAAATCTATGCTTACCAATTTTATTAAAATTTAATACCCCTTTCTATGATTAAATATATCTCATTCATATTTATCAGTTTATCATTGTTAGGATGTTCGGCAAAAAGCAGACCTAAGCAACCCAATATCCTTTTTATTATGTCCGATGATCATGCCGCACATGCCATTGGAGCATATCAGGGTTTATACAGTAGTCTTAATCCCACACCAAATATTGATCAACTAGCATCTGATGGGATGCGGTTTGAAAACGTTTTTTGTAATAATTCGATATGCACCCCGAGCAGGGCTTCAATTATAACCGGGCAATACCCACAAACCAATGGGGTATTGGATTTAGATGCAGCCTTGGATACGGCCAAACAATTTTTACCCAAAGAGCTCAAAAAGCAGGGGTATTCAACCGCTATTATTGGCAAATGGCATTTGAAAAATGAACCGGCAAACTTTGATTATTACAAGGTGTTACCCGGCCAAGGGAAATATTTCGATCCTGTATTTAAAGAAAAGGGCAGGGGAGAGTGGCCTAATAACCTGAGTAATTCCAGAGGGCATTCTACGGATGTAATTACAAATTCCACTATTGATTATTTAAAAGGATTGGATAAATCAAAGCCTTTTTTCCTGATGCATCACTATAAAGCACCACATGGGAAGTTCGAGTTTGCAACACGTTATGCCGATTATTTAGAAAATATAAAAATTCCAGAACCCTCTAACCTATACAACCAACCTTATTTTGGCTCAGAGGCCATCAAAGGCTCAAACAACAACCTGACTAATATAATAGGTTCTTCTGTTTCGTCGAGACATTCGCGAGCCAACTATGTCAACACATATGTTAAGGACTCTACATTGCGAGGGAAAGATGCGACCTCTGCTGCATACCAAACTTATTTAAAGCACTATTTACGTTGTGTAAAAGGTATTGACGATAACTTAGGAAGACTTTTTGACTATCTTAAAGCAGAAGGGCTTTGGAATAATACCATCATAGTTTATACTGCTGATCAGGGATTTATGTTGGGCGCCCACGACTTTATAGATAAACGTTGGATGTACGATGAATCGATGCGTATGCCTCTTATAGTCCGCTATCCTAAAATGATGGATGAGGAAGCAGTTTCTGATCTACTGGTAAACAATACAGATTTTGCTCCTACACTAATTGAATTGGCAGGAGGGCAGACCCCTGACTATATGCAAGGTAAGAGTTTTGTGAATACCTTGCAAGGCAGGAAAGAGCATGATTGGCGACAGGCTACTTATTACCGCTATTGGATGCATATGATACATCATTATGTGCCTGCGCATTTGGGTATCAGAACAAAAGAGTATAAGCTTATTTTTTATTACAGTCATCATTATCTGCCAAAGGAAGAATTTGGAAAATTTTACTGGAATAAAAGCTATGGCGATTTATTAGAAAAGGAATGGCCTGTAGCCTGGGAATTTTACGATTTAAAGAAAGATCCCCGGGAAATGTACAATAAATATAATGATTCGGCTTATGCAGATGTAATCACATCCTTGAAAGAAGAACTAAAAAAACAAAGGATTGTACTGAACGAGACAGATCATGGTTTTCCGCTGCTGGAAAAAATCTTGGAAACTAATTGGGATCGATGAAAAGTCATCTTATACCACTTAAATAATAAATTGAGCTTTATTATTAATTGGTTTGGGTTTAGCGAAATAAGCGTTTAGCCAAGTATTAAAAAATCCCCATATTTGTCTCAAGACGACGGGCTTTTCATTTTTGCTTACAGCTGCAAAATCGAAAACAAAGAAGCCACCGCTGACTTGGAAAAGCTAAAAATAAGTGCTTTTCTTTCTTATCGCTTTTGCTTGAAGGCGGATTGATTACCCATACAGAATGCTTATTAGTTTAAAACTCTTGCTATTTGAATCAATACGATAGACTAAACAATACTTAGTCGGTCAGTAATGTTTGAAAATATACACTTAGATATTTAGCCCGAAGCTGGTTCCGGAGTTCATTTGATTAATACAGGATATGTTAAGTTAAAGAAAATAAAAGCTAACGGAGACCTTGACCAATTAATTGAAAAAAAGAATTAAACTGTTTGTCAGTATGTCATAGAATTCAAATTAAGGAATACGGTCATGGCATAGCCAATAAATAAGATTAAAGCTTATATGCCCTGCCACAAAAGGTAGGATTAAATTTGTTATTATATTAATCGTGTTGAAAATTATATCCTACACCCCTGCCTTTTAAGGTGGAGATATACCTGCCTGTTCTTCTGCTTTACCATTGACTTTAGCCCATAGTTTGAGGGCTATGGACAGCCGGTTGGAAAAACGGCGCTAATGAAACAACCGAAGTCGTAAACTTAACTTGACACCAAAGCGAATAGTAATTCAATTTTACCCCAATATTTAACCATACCTTGCTCTATACCCTATTAAGTTTTACTTAAACACCCTTAAACGAGCATTATTTTTCACCCGCCAAATATTAGCTTTGTTTAATTTTATAATGAAAAAAACACAAGCGATGCAATCTTACAAATTAACATATCCGTTACTGTTTTTTACAGTTTTTTGTACAAGCAATTGCCTTTCTCAAATTGTTGACAAAGTTTCGCTAACGTTTAATGTCACTTTAAAAGATGCGCACAAGGGAAGTCTGCACATAGACACCATGTTGCTCAATAGCTATGCCTCTGTTCCACCAAATATTAAACAATTTTACCTTGACGCTAGACGCATTTTTCAGAACAACATGGTTGATTTTACCAATAAGCAAATTGTTGAGGCTGCAGTAAACAATGGCGTGAGCTTAATGGGTGGGCCGATGCTGGGAGATTTAAAATCCGATGGAGTTAGTATATGGATTCGTCCTTCAAGTGACAATATGCTGCTGATTAAGGTAGTTAAAACAGGTTGTAAAAAGGAAAAAACGTTTGTATTGAATCCCGTTGTTGCAGGAAAGGAGCAACGTGTTGTAATTGACGGGTTAACGCCCAATATAGACTATGATTATCATGTTTTATCTAATAACACAATTATTGCAACAGGAGCTTTTAAAACGGCACCGAAGAGCAACAATAAAGGGCAGGTGAGGTTGGTTTTTGGCTCTTGTTTTCATAAGATTGGGCTTCATAACCCCAACCTTATCAACACCGTTTTAAAAAGAGAACCTCATGCCATGATGTTATTGGGAGATATCGCAGTAGATGACAGGAACAAAAATTTTGGCATGCACCGTTCCGATTATCAGCTAAGGGATATATCACGACCCTGGCAAAAACTCGCAGCAAATACGCCCTTATATACCAGTTGGGATGACCACGATTATAGGAATAATGACCTTAGTGGCGTTTCCGGAAAGTTTACAGCCAAAGACAGGGAAGAGATACGTAAAATATGGCGTCATAATTGGAACAACCCTCCAAGAAATGCAGAAGGAGTTTATTTCAAAACTCGAATAGGTCAGGTTGAATTAATAATGCTCGACACCAGGTCGTGCCGTAAGGTCCAGGAAAGGGATAAGTATGCTTCATATTTGGGAGAAGAGCAGCTTGAATGGTTAAAAAAAGCTTTAAAAAACTCTGATGCACCTTTCAAAATAATCTCAAGCGGTACCATGTGGAGCGATGATATATCAAACGGTAAAGACTCTTGGGGAACCTGGGATAAGCAGGCAAGGGAGGAGGTATTTAGCCTGATAGAAAAAGAAAACATTCCCGGGGTACTACTGATTAGTGGTGACCGACATGGTGCACGAGGTTTTACCATTCCCAGAGAATCTGGATTTAAGTTGTATGAATTTGAAGCTGCTTCATTAGGTGGTGTTCCCGGCCCCGATGCGATGGCAAAAGATCCAACAAATCAATTGTTTGGTTATAAAGGACTAGGGTTAAAAGCTTTTGGTGAGTTCACTTTTAACACGCAAAAAAGAGAACCTCAAGTTACTTTCAGATTAATTGATGAATTTGGGAATATCATGGAAGAGCATAAATTATCCTATAAAATGTTGACACCGCAATAAACAATAAGAACAACCATATTAAAATAATCATGAAAAAGAATCTATTATTACCGCTTGTTTTTGTAATACTATTTGGATGCACATCCAAGCCTAAAGAAGAAAAAACACAGGCACAAGAAAAATACAAGACTAATTGGTCTTCTTTACAAAAACATGAAACACCACAATGGTTGCTGGATGCCAAGTTTGGTATTTACTGTCATTGGGGAGTGCAATCGGTAAAATTGGAGTTAGGCAAAAACAATATGCCCGATTCTGAAGCTATCGCGCATTGGAAAGGTGAAAAATTCAACGCGACCGAATGGGTAGATCTATTTCAAAAGGCTGGCGCCCAATTTGCCGGTCCGGTAGCCTGGCACGTAAACGGCTGCTTAAACTGGAACAGCCAGATTACAGACTGGAACTCTGCCCAAAAAGGGCCAAAAATTGACATCTATGGAGAGTTGGCCAAAGAAATCGGCAAAACTGACATGAAACTGATGGCGTCGTTCCATAGTTCAACATTGTGGGGGCCAATGAGCAAAGCAGACAATAGTTATTTAAGCCCAGAAGGTGATTATGCCCGAAATGGAAATACACCGAAAGTGCATGGTCCTGAAGGGAGGTATACGAATGAATACTTACAAGGCTGGCTAGATCGTATGAAAGAAGGTTATGAACTATATCAACCCGATATGGTTTGGGTTGATGTAGGTTTTGGGGGAACTGTTGGTCCTGAATTACGAAAGCAATTGGTAGGCGGTAAAATAACAGATGTAAAGTCGAAACATGAGTTTGCCATTGATGGCATTCGCGAAGATATTCAAAAGGAATACATCAGCAGTTATTTTAATGCAGCTATGGACTGGGGTAAAGAAGTAGAGCTAATCTACAAAAGTTTCGATATACCTCCAGGTGTGGCTATGCGCGATATTGAAAACGGTAACCTGGATGGCTTGCAGTTTGATCCTTGGATGGCCGACATTAACTTGCAGCAGCACATAACTTGGCCAACGGTTTGGTTTTATAATCCTAAAAATGTGATTAAAGATGCCAATATCATTGTAGATATGCTGGCAGATATCACTTCAAAAAATGGTAGAATCCTTTTGAATGTTCCTCCCATGGCCGATGGTTCGTTTGCCGAAAATGTAAAGCAGGAGTTATACAAAATTGGTGACTGGCTTCAATTAAACGGTGAAGCAATATACGGCACTACACCTTGGACCATATACGGAGAAGGCCCCGCCTATATTAAAAACCCCGGGCATCACGGACAAGGAAAAAACAAAGGAACAGAGATTCCTCAATATACTTCAAAAGATATTCGCTATACGCAAAAAGATGGAAACATATTTGCCATTGTATTGGACTGGCCTGAAGAGAAGCTTGATTTCAAGGCGTTGGGTTACAACGGAAAATTATATCCAAACGAAATTAAAAGCATCAGCTTAATAGGGAGTAATACAAAATTGAAATGGACTCAAAATGCCAAAAGTTTAAGGGTTCAGTTTCCGAAAGAAAAACCATGTGATTTTGCCTATGTACTTAAAATTGAAAGAAACAAGCTATAAAAAATGAAAAATATATTTCCAATAATTTTAGTTGTAGTTTTGTTTAGTTGCAATTCAGCAACCAAAGAAAAATCGCACTCTGAAACAAAACACGAACAGTATGAAGCCAGCTGGTCATCTTTACGAAAACATACTACTCCTGAATGGTTGGATGGAATGAAATTCGGTATTTATTGTCATTGGGGACCGCAAACAGTTCAGAGGCTTTATGAGAAAGATGAAATAACAAAACTGGAAGCCATTGAAAAATGGAAAGGAGAAAAATTTAATGCTAAAGAATGGGTTGACCTGTTTCAGGAAGCTGGTGCTCAATTTGGAGGACCCGTTGCCTGGCATGGAAGCGGATTATTGAATTGGGATAGTGATTTAACAGATTGGAATTCGGTTAACCATGGGCCTAAAATTGATATTTATGGAGAATTGGCCAAAGAGCTTCGTAAAAGAAATATGCCCATTGTATCTTCCTTTCATACAGGTGATTTTTGGAGTAGGATGTGGGGAACTTTATCGTTAAAGGATAGTACATATTTGGATCCACGTCAAGATAATTCAAAATACGCGACCATGAATGATGGCAGAGTGGGCGAAGTAATTTTTGATGCCTGGTATGACCGAATCACCGAAGCTGTTGATAAATACCAACCGGATATGATCTGGTTCGATACCGGATTTGGAGGAACCGTAGGTGCCGAACTTAAAGGTTATGCGGATAGAGGCAGGTTATTGCCTAACGAAACTTATAATATTGGCGGTACGCCGGAAAGATATCAGCAAAAACTGATTGCCCATTATTTTAATAAGGGACTGGAATGGAATAAAGAGGTAGAATTTATCTATAAATCACATGATGTTCCTGTTGGAATAGGTATGCGGGATATTGAGGACGGAAATCTGATCGGCCTTCAATATGACCCTTGGATGGCTGATGTCAACATGCAACGCCACTTCGAATGGAAATCTACCTGGTTTTATAACCCGGTAAACAAACCTAAAGATGCGGGAACTTTGGTAGACATGCTGGTGGATATGACCAGTAAAAACGGCCGTATGTTGTTAAACGTTCCTCCGAAGGCTGATGGAACTTTTGCTCCTGAAATTACGAAAGAGCTGTATGCAATGGGTTCTTGGTTAAAAATTAATGGTGAGGCTATTTATAGCACCATACCTTGGGTTTTCTTTGGTGAAGGTCCAACAGAGGTTACTAATCCGGGACACCATGGGCAAGGAAAAGATAAAGGTAACCTAATCCCGAAGTATACTGCCAAAGACATCCGCTTTACACAAAATGGCAAAAACTTGTATGCAATTGTATTGGATTGGCCAGGCGAAGAATTGATTATTCGTACACTTGGTTCTATGGGGAAACTGTTTCCTGGTGATATTAAGTCTGTATGCATATTGGGATCTAAAGAAGATCTAAAGTGGGAGCAAACCATAGATGGCCTTAAAGTAACAATGCCTAAGGAAAAGCCCTGCGACTTTGCTTATGTCGTTAAAATAGAAAGGAATTAGCAATTTATTTTTAGCGATGACTTAATAAATGAATTCTTTTCCAAAGTTTAAACTCTGGAAAAGGTATTACTAGAAATTAAAATTTATTTGTTTGTAAAAATGGCAAAGCATATATATAATCAGAGCTGTTGTCTGTCCTTCTCCTCCCGATTTAGCAAGATTGTGTACTCAATTATTTGCTTCGGCTATGTCGGTTTCATTCACATAATTCTGCATAAAACTCAAAAATTATATTGATATTAGTTCTCTATTTATCTTACCATTATCAAACAATGAAAAACCAACATCTTATTTTATTAGCATTGTCCATTACAGTATTATCCTGTAAAGCGCAAAAAACTGCTATCACCGAACAACATTGGGGCAATATTGATTCCGAAAAAATTACGCTTTACACCTTAACTAATTCCAAAGGAATGGTGGTTAAAATAACCAACCTTGGAGGAATTATCACTTCAGTTGTTGTTCCAGATAAAAATGGTAATATGGACGATGTGGTATTGGGTTTCGATAACTTACAACAATATACCGAACCGCATCCTTGTTTTGGTGCAGTAATAGGTCGCGTAGCTAACAGGATTAGAAATGCAGAGTTTACGATTGATTCTGTCACCTATCATCTGGATGCAAATAACAACATACATTGCTCACATGGGGCTAATGAATTTGATAAAACAGTTTGGGAAAGTGAAATAATAGAAAACGAACTGGGTAAAGGAATAAAAATGCACTATTTCTCACCTGATGGCACCAAAGGATTTCCTGGTAACGTTGATGCGTATGTGACCTATAACTTGACTGATGATGATGCTATCCATGTTAAATTTGAAGCCGTGACGGATAAAGCTACCCATATTAACATGACCCAGCATAGTTATTTTAATTTGACCGGATGCAAAGAACCCATCTATAAACATATCATTACATTAGATGCAGATAATTATACTGAGATTGATGCAGATATTGTGCCGACCGGCAGTATCTCAACGGTAAAAGGTACGGACTGGGACTTAACTTCTCCAACCCCTATTGGTGAGAATATCCATAAGTTGAACCATGGAGGTTATCATTTCAATTATTGCTTTAATAAACCAATTGGCGAATTTAAAAAGGTAATAGATGTATATGAACCGGCTTCAGGCAGAACTTTGGAAGTTAGTACCACCCAACCTGGAGTTCAGTTTTATTCAGGAAACGCAATAAGTGACCAACTTATTGGAAAAGGAACTCAATATGGTAAACATATGGCATTTTGCCTGGAAACTCAACATTATCCGAATACACCTAATTGTCCTAATTTTCCCCCAACTTTAATCAGGCCTGGAGAGAAATACGAAGAAGTGGTGATTTATGATTTTGGCGTGAAATAAAACTACAGGATTAGATAACAAAATTTAAGTTTTCGAGGTGAATTTATTTTCTACATTTGCGCTAATAATATTGGTTCTTATGGAAAACTGGATTAAGCATGCACGGCTAAATTTCGACATTTACTATTCTTCTTTTAACATACTTAGTGAAGATCAGAAACGAAATTTTAAAATTAAACATGAACACTCTTATCGGGTTTCCGAAATTTGCGGGCAATTGGCAGACAAGTTAAAACTTGATCCCAATTCGAGGAACCTCGCTGTTACCATAGGTTTGTTTCACGACATTGGTCGGTTCAAACAATTGGTTGAATTCAATACCTTTAACGATGCTGTTTCTGTCGACCATGCAAAATATTCAGTTGAGGTTTTACAAGAAGATAAATTTCTTGAAGGATTTGAAGAGGCTGAAAAACTGTTGGTTGCAATTCGTCACCATAACAAACTAAAGCTACCCGAAGATCTTTCTGGAGAAAACCTTTTTTTCGCCCAGCTTATCCGCGATGCCGATAAGTTGGATATTCTTAAAGTAATAACAGATTATTACACAACTTGCGAAAATGAGCGAAACCATACGCTTACCTGGGAAATGCCTGAAGGAGAAAATGTTTCTGATCGGGTTTTGGATCAAATTTTGGCAAAAGAACAGATTGCCCGGGAGAACCTTAGAAATCAGGTAGACATTAAGGTCATGCAGCTATCGTGGGTGTTTGACTTCAATTTTAAGCCTTCTCTGCAGATTCTGCAGGAAAAAGGATACCTGGAAATGATTTATAACACCATGCCGCAAAACGAGACTACTTCGCAGATTTATATGAAGGTACGGGACTATTTGAAAAATCCTTTTCCCGAATTGATGCAAACACATTTTGGTCTTCAATAACCTTGCACCGATTTGTTGGTACCCCCGTTGCACAGGATACCTCAATATTGCCGTGTGAGGTATTGCATCAATAGTTTATTGTCACCGCTAGCATCATAATAACGCCAGCTATGACCGCCATGCTGATAAAAAGTGGGAAAATATATTTGAACCCGCAATATGCATTAGAAAATCTATTACACATTGAAATTGTTTCAAAACAAGACACTCCGCTGCTTCACTTCAACTCACCATAACGATGCTCCCTAAAGTAATCGGGACAAGTTATGCCTCGTTTCAGTAAAGCCTGGTTTTATTGCACTTTCAATGTTCACGACGAAGTTCTAATGCATATTGCGGGTTGAACCTATTTTCAAACGATACCTGAACTATACCAACGATCGCTATAAGTACCCCTTTTCGCAGGTATCATCATGTTTGAAAATTCGTAGCCTGTATTAAATGCCAAAACAGCTGTTTGTCGTGTAATTTCCAATACATCGGCCAGAGGAACCATTACTGGCATTGAAACCATTTTCTGACCCGAGGCTGAAGGGATAAAGAAATTTAACCTATCATTTAACCGCTAAATAACCTAAAATAAGCATTATTTATTTATCTTTTGATAATGATTAAGTATGTTTGGCTGGATCAAAAAAATTATAAATCAAGTTATCATGTGGCTACATTTACATTTCAGCAGTCCCAATTTAAAGCAACTTTATTTCACTCTATTTGCTGTTTTATTTACTGCTTCATCAATAGAAGGCCAAATTGTGCTTTTAGGTGATAACGCCCCTCACAGCAATGTTAACGATGGCGACTTTGAGTTGGTACGAGGCTATTGGCGTCAATCCAAACAATCGCCATTCTGGAAAACGTATAATATTGAAGGACTTGGCGAGTACAAAATGGGGATTCATTATGGAACCATGTATAGTAGCAATGATTTGGGTGTTGCTGAATCGAGGTTGTTAAATACCAACCCGGATTATCAAAAAACCAGGGGAGGTGATATTATGAACTGGAGCTTTGGTGCTGATTTGGAATATATCAGCAGTGGAAGTATTTCATTAGCCCTTGTATTTGGGGAGCACGAGCGAATTGTTGCAAACAAAGTGAAATTGAAGGGTTCCGATAAAATAGTAGAACATTTTAGCGGAACATATACATTAAACGATGACGACGCTAAAGCGGGTTTTCCTTTTGTTCGGGCAACGTTTTATTCGGAAGATGAGATTAAAGTATTCTTGCACTATGTAAATGTAAGTGTGGTGGATAAGGGTTTTATCGGGCCGGAACTATCAGCCGGAGTTGTTCCCGAAGGAATTAAGTTAAGCTGGAAGGATGACTGGGCAGATGAGAATGCTACCTTCTATGTATATCGTCAATTTAGCGATAAAGAAGTTTACAAAAAGCTTGGTGAAACATCGGGTAAATCCTTTCTGGATACAACATTAATCAACGGGGTAAATTATACCTATGTGGTAACCCGTTTCAGCTCAAGGGAATCTGGCGCATCCAACAAGGTTCTTATTGCGAAAAAAGATCATGTAGCTCCTGCTGCCCCCACAAATTTGAAAGCTGAAACATTTGACTCTGAAATAAAAATATCATGGACTAAAAGTAAAGATAAAGATGTGGCGAATTACTCGGTATATAGGGGCAATGCTGACGGAAACAATCTACAGGAAATCGCACATAATATAGTTAAAAATAACTATCTGGATTTTACACCTACCAAAGATATTCGGAATACCTATGTGGTTTATGCCCATGATCACAGCGGAAATATGAGTGAACCTTCAAAGGTTTTACAAGCAAAAGTTAAAATGGTTAAAGGGGCATCATTTAGCGATTTGATTCTTCCTATGCCAATTCATACAGAGCTGACTTCAAATTCTTGGGGTGCCGATGGCGTGTTACCTCGGGATATACATAACGGTATAGAAGAACCAGAATGGAGTTATTGGGGAGGACGTCCGGTAAAAGATAAGGATGGTAAATACCATATGAATGTTACACGCTGGCCTGCCAATGCTACAAAAGGGCATTGGGAATGGCCTCGCTCCACCGTAGCATATGCTGTAGCAGATGAACCAACGGGGCCGTATAAAGTAAAAAAAGATATTGCATATGATCATGCTGATGGATTAGGTCATAATCCTGATATTGTCCTATTAAACGACGGCACCTACATGATGTATTCTTTGATTAACTGGGAGCCCACTTTATTTACTTCTAAATCGATGGCTGGTTTATGGAAGAGGTTAGGCGTGATGACAGTTGATAAAAATACGGAACTAGAGAAACCGGAACGTTTTTATCGCTTTGAAAGAAACCTATCCGGGGTTCATTTGCACGACGGTCGTTTTTTGTTTGTCACCAAAGGAGGAGCTATGATGATGAGTGAAGGAAAAGATCCTTTAGGACCGTATAAAGTATTGACAAAACCATTGCAGGGCAACTCGATTATACCTGAAAAGTATAGAAACTCCAACTTTGAAGATCCCGTGCTATGGAAAGATGAAGTTCAATATCATATGATGATTAATGCTTTTATCGAATACCGGGCAATTTATCTTCGCTCCCCTGATGGCATTAACTGGAAATTTAGCCCTGGTACAGCCTATACCCCTAACAATACTTCATACACAGACGGAACGCAAACCCATTGGTATAAACTCGAACGCCCGCATTTATTAACAGATGAGTATGGCAGGGCAACACATTTATCTTTAGCTGTTATCGATGTACCCAAACAAGATGATTTGGCCAGAGACAAGCATAGTTCTAAAAACATCATTATGCCATTAGTGGTGCATAAGCGGATTAAAATGCTGAATAAGAATAAGGTTAATGGTGATACGAAAAAGATTAAAATTCTAATCCTTTCAGAGAAAGGTTTTAATGCCCAAAAAGATATAGAAATTGAAAGTCTTCGTTTGGGAGCATGCGAACAGGTGGACTATGGAAGAGGTTGCCAAGTTAACAAAACCAGAAAAAAAGGTAATGATCTAATTATTGAGTTTGATGGAAAGGGAAATGGAATAACTGATAAAAACTTTACTTGTAAATTATTGGGAAAGACAAAAACTGATGAATTGATTATTGGCTATTCAAAACTGACAAGACAGTAAGTAATACGATTTCTTGCATCAAATACTATTAGCTCAGGCATTTATGTTGGAGGGTCTTCATTTTTGGCTTTAGATATGATTGCCCTAAATGGGCATGAAATGTTATATTTTTAGTCTTAACTGTTACCTATTTCGATAATAATTTAACTAACCATAAGATAAGGTATAGACCTAAACCTGTACCAAAGGCTAAAACTAAAACAACAAAAGCAATTCGTATGGTGGTTACGTTCCAACCTAACTTGTCGCTCAGCCATTGTGATACTCCTAAAATCATAATCTTCTTTTTAAATTAATATTAGTTCATTTGCATTTATAATGCACCAATGTTGGCATGCACTCTTTTATACCAAGCTTTTTTTAAAAATTAATTCCATTTGAAAGAAATGGATTAAAAGTAAAAAATAATTCCGATTTATTGTATGAAATTCTAATAGAAATCTAATTAGCCCGCGGCTATAGCGACGTGACAAATGAAGAAAGTTAGAATGACTTAGCTCAACCAGGACAAGCCAAAACCAAAAAAAGTTTTTAGTTTGGGTAAGTTGTTTGCGTGCCTTATCCAATATTCTGCCATTTTTTGCCAGGATATTCGGGAAAAGGGATTAACGATCTATTAAGATTTAAAAGCCTGTCAAAAGTCATCTGTTATTTTCATCCTTTTATTCACCCTTTTCCGGTATTTGAATGTCTTAATAAGTGAGACCGTGAAATAGGTTTCAAGTATAGATATAATAATGAATTTATGATTTAGCATGGAAAGAACAGACTTACGATATTCGGCTTACCTTAACATTTTGCGCGAAGAATTAATGCCTGCCATGGGCTGTACCGAACCTATTGCTATCGCATATGCGGCAGCAGCAGCTAAAAAAATATTAGGAGAAACACCACAACGCGTGGAGATAGAGGCAAGTGATAACATTATAAAAAACGTAAAGAGCGTTGTTGTTCCCAATACCGGTAATTTAAAAGGTATTGAAGCTGCTGCCATTGCCGGAATAATTGCAGGTGATGCCAATAAGGCATTGGAGGTAATTTCTAAGGTTAGCGATAACCAAAGAAAGGCCATTAAAGAATTTCTGGATTCTAAAGAAGTAACGGTAAAAGCATCTAAAAGCGGGCTAATTTTCGATATAGTTGTTAAAGCGTTCTCCGAAGATTCATGCGCTGCCGTTCAAATTTCACATTATCATACCAATATTGTTCGTATCACTAAAAACGATGAAACGGTTCATAACACACTCCCTTGTGACGATGTAAGTCCGTCACATAAAACAGACCGCTCTATCATGAACGTAGAGGACATTATAGATTTTGCCGAATCTGTTGATATAGCGGAAGTAAAAGATGTTTTGCAGCGCCAGATAGAGTATAATATGGCCATAGCAAACGAAGGTATTATAGGTAAATGGGGAGCTAATGTGGGTTCTGTATTGCTTGACACTTGGGGAAGTGATGATATTAAAGTACGTGCCAAAGCATTGGCGGCGGCCGGATCCGATGCCAGGATGAGTGGCTGTGAACTGCCTGTGGTCATTGTTTCCGGAAGTGGCAATCAGGGATTGGCTACTTCGGTGCCCGTTATTGAGTATGCTAAGGAACTTAAAGTTGAACAGGAAACTTTATACCGTGCTTTGGTAGTATCCAATCTGGTAACTATCCACCAGAAAACAGGCATTGGTCGTTTGTCGGCTTATTGCGGTGCTGTTTCGGCAGGAGTAGGAGCGGGGGCAGGAATAACATGGATTTGCGGTGGCGGATTTAAAGAGGTGGCGCATACCATAGTTAACGCTCTGGCCATTGTTTCGGGGATTGTATGTGATGGCGCCAAGCCTTCTTGTGCAGGAAAAATTGCCTCAGCCGTGGAAGCAGGGATATTGGGTTACCATATGTATAAAAACGGTCAGCAATTTTATGGTGGCGACGGTATTATTCAAAAGGGCGTAGAAAACACCATTAAAAATATTGGCCGACTAGGTAGTGTAGGCATGAAAGAAACAGATAAGGAGATTATTAAGATGATGTTGGGGAAGTAAATGGTCCCCTTCTTTATTCCAATCATCTTTCTCTTTTAATATTTATTTGAACAGATAAAATATAATCTTAAAATTATCGAAGAGTTATCTTTTTGTTGATAAATAGTTTGCTTTATACTAAACAATCCAACTCGACTGCAACTAAACACCAACCAAATATGGGGTAAAATTTGGTTTAAAACTCATATATACCTCCTTTTAGAACAAATTATTCCTTTAACATTAGTTAAGAAACTTACAACTTTGTAAAGAATTAAAATAGAAAGTTGACTTAAAAGGAGATTGTAATGAAAATATCTTTACTATTTATTGGAGTGTTATTAGCACTATCGTTGGGACTAAAAGCCCAAAATTATGATGGAGGAAGCGGGACATCGGATGACCCATATCAAATTGCAACGGCGGATCAGCTGGTAACATTAGCCAATACACCTGCGCATTGGAGTGGTAAAAGCTTTATCCTTACCGAAAATATCGATATGAATGGTAAAAGTTTTACCCCAATTGGTTCAATGGCTTCTATCTTTACAGGTAATTTTAATGGTAATGCTAAAACCATCTCAAACCTAACCGTAACGCCCGTTCCCGTTTTCAGCGAACCTGATGGATATGATGTGGTTAGAAATGGAACAGGACTTTTTGGCGCATTCAATGGTACACTGGAGAAACTAGGGCTTATCAATCCCTCCATTACAGTAACAGCATGGACGAATAGTTCTAAAGTAGGTGCGCTTGTAGGACAATTAGATGGGGGTATCGTTTCAAAATGTTACAGTTTAGGAGGTAATATAAATTGTAACGGTGGTTGGACCGGCGGATTAATCGGTGTTTTATGGGAAGGCGGCACTAACACAGTAGAAGACTGTTACAGTACCTCTACTGTTTCTGCGAGTTGGAGAAGCGCTGGTGTAGTCGGTTGCACAAGGGGGGAGCATAAAATAAATCGCATTGCTTTTTATGGCTCAACCAATACCGATTATGCTACCGTATCTGTTCATCCAGAGAAAGGTGGCATATCACCTACTAATTCGGTATATTCTTCTACTTCAGGAGGCACAGAAACAGATGCGACATCTCTGGATGCAGCTGCCTTGTTGGTGCAAAGCAATTACCCCACTTTTGATTTCGACCTGGTGTGGGAAATGAACACTGCAAATGGTTATGCGGTGCTCAAAAATACTTTCCCTGAACCTGAACTAACCTTTTGGGAGAAACTGCAAAAAGAAAGAGTTGAATCAAGCGATTTAGTGGAGTGGAAACAGTTTGGCCCGGGTATGTCTGGTTATAATGAAGAATTTTGGTGCCACCCAACAGAAGCTGAGGTGATGTTTATGGGACCTGATATGCACGTTGCCTATGGTAGCTGGGACAATGGGGAAACATGGCAAACCTTAAAAGACTCTGATGGTGACGGTTTGGACCTGGAACGGGTTAACGACCTTACCTTTTCAAAATCAAATCCTGATTTTGGGGTAGCCATCGAAAGACGAGGGAAGGTGTTTATTACCAATGATATGGGAAGAAACTGGAAACAGATTTATTACATTCCGCACGCCGCTGAAAGCCCATGGTACAATGCACACTCCAGGGTTGTTATTGACCCGAACGATGACAATACCTGGTATATTGGTGCTGGAGGGTTTTGGGATGTGAAAGGAAATTGGAGGTCAGCAGCTAATCCACAGGGAACACACCGGCCTATCTCTGCTTATGGTTATATTCTTAAAACCACAGATGGAGGGTCCACATTCAAAAAAATAGCTACCGGGGTTGATGATATGTTAGATGTGGGAAGAATCAGGGTTCACCCTGAAAATTCGAACAGGATATTGATTGCAACCGGACAGGGAATGTTTTTAAGTACCGATGGCGGAACCACCTGGAATCCCAGCAACACAGGTTTACCCAATAATCTCCCAAAAGATTTAGATGAATATTACGACCCTTCAACCGGAGAATATATTCTTTACACAGTTGAACAATCTGTGTATACCCAAAGTGGCAATACCATAGCCACAAAAGGAGGTGTATTTAAAAGTACCGATGGCGGTGAAAACTGGACAAACATTACCGGAGACTTAGGCCTGGACTTCAACCAAATTACAAACGGTACGTTTAGAGACAATTACAACAAGCTTATTGCTTACTGGTTAGGTGTAGATAAAAGTATTATAGCTGCCAAAGATTTCCCAACAAACACCTTACAGGTTTTTCGCCGTTTGGTGGTAAACCCTAAAAACAAAAACGAAATTTACCTTTTTGCCAACCAAAGGCATGATAAATCATTTGGCCCCGGTGATATTTGGAAAAGCGCTGACGGAGGACAAAGCTGGAAAATAGTAACTAAACATGGCACCTATTGGCATGCCGGTTCTGATGCGGGATATTGGTCCGGTAAAGGAATGACAACTACACCTAATGTGGATTTTGCACACTTACAAGCTTCACTGGATGAATCGCTCGAATCATCATCGGCTTGCAGACACCTTGCCATTAATGTTAATGGTGATGTGTTTATTGGCATCAATCAGCAAACACAGCGTTCAATTGATGGCGGAGATAGCTGGCAGCAAATAGACGATATTGAAACTTCACCCGGAAGTGGTGCGTGGATTGGTCGGGGCGACAGTAACCTACCGGGACGATTTATTCTGTCAAAAACCGGTATTCCTGATCGTATGTTGCTTTGCAGTGGCGAGCACGGCCTTTGGCAAACTGCCGACATTGAAGATTATGCAGATAAAGATGCGGTGGCTGTTACTCAAATAGAAGGACAAGTTCATGATATCAACGGAAACCACGGAGCACACTCAGTTTCCACAGTTGCAGTACACCCTAACGACCCGAATACTATTTTTATATTGGCCTGGCGCCAGGAACACAGAGGATGGTTAAGAAAAAGTACGGATGGGGGCAAAACATGGCACAATGTAGTTCAGATATTTGATACTGATAATGGTTCGTGGGAAGCCACAGCCAGTCAGTATTGTCTGAAAATTGATCCGGTAAATCCTGAAAATATGTACTTCACGGCCATATATAAACCAATATCCTGTGGTACAAACTCAGGTCCCGGCGAAGATCTTACTATGGGTGAATATGGCGTTTATAGATCAACAGATGGCGGTAACACATGGACAGCAAGTAACGATTGGATACCTGCGGGAGGCAGTGTAAATAGGATTATTTTACACCCGGATAACCCTGAGACTCTTTTTGCTGCCTTAAACCAATGGAGCAACAACGACCCTTATGGTTTGTATAAATCAACCGACAAAGCTGTAAACTGGAGTAAAATGACTATTCCTTCTCCAATCAGATCCGTAAACAACATCTACATCGATCCAAACACAAAATATATGTATATCTCATGCGGAGCCAGGACTGGAGATTTTGGTGCAGGAGGAGTTTATAGAAGTAAAGACGAGGGAGAAACCTGGGAACTTTTCTTTGAGGCACCTTATGTTTGGCATGTGGAAACCTCTCCTGTAAATTCGGATATTATATTGGTAAATGCAGCCGGTCAGGTAGGAGGCACTTTTAAAAATCCGGGTTTTTACCTCTCGCAAGATGATGGTGAAACATGGGTAAGAATTAACAAAGGCCTTGGCCAACCCGATAAAATGGTGGACATTGAATTTGACCCTTATAATGAAAATATTATTTACAGCGCCGCATGGGGATCGGGCTGGTACAAGGGAATTATTAAAACAGATGAGGTGAAAGCTGTTTGTGCTGATGCTACCGTAAACATGGGTGAAGAAATTACATTATATGCCCATGGTTCAATCGGTTCACAACTGGAGTATGATTGGACAGTTCCTTCCGAGGTGACCGATGCTGAAATCAATAAATACAAAGTCACCTTTACAGCACCTAATGTTCAGAACGATTCCGTAATGACTTTTACATTAAACGTAGGTAACGGCTTGGGTAGCGATGAGATTGCAGTACAAGTAACCGTCAAAAAGATCGATACGGCTGTAAAATATCCAAGGCGGGATGGTTTGGTAATATATCCTAATCCGGCAGAATCAGTTTTATTTGTTAAAGGCATTAATGAAGAAGCCAATTATTCCCTTGTTACTTCGGCTGGAGATCCTATGTTGACAACCAATGATACTAGAATTGATCTCTCTTCATTAGTAGATGGCTGTTACTTATTGCGAATCGAAACAGAAGACTTAACAACATATCATAAATTCATTAAAAAGTAGATTTCCCAGTTGATACGGTTCTGGTTTATTATCAATCAGAACCGTTTTTTAGTATAACTTGTTACCGTTATACCCCAATTATAAATTCTTCTTCACTTCATTTTATAGTAAGTTTATGAGATAATGTAAAATAAGCTTGGTTGCAATTAACAACATCTCGTTATTTTTTAGTAAATATTTGACTGTGTGTTGTTTGAGAAATTAGCTGTAATATTGTTGGCTTTAATTATGACAGTATTCCTTAGCCTGACGGCTATATTCTGCCCTGTCCGTTCCTACAGACGGGTAACAGGCAGGTAAAACTCAAATTCGACTAAAATGAAATGAAAAAATCATTTCTTACTAATTGCCGTTTATCTTCCGCTGGCTGGTTCAGTAAATGGTAAAAAGAAACCGGATGGTCAGAAAGGTTGCCATGTACAAATGCTAATTTAGGTTCCGGGTATTAATTTAGACAAGAAAGGAGACCCGGATTCTTGGTAAATTTATTGAATAATTTTTTGCCGTAGCAGAGGTTATAGGTTATTCTTTTTTTATAAGTTATGTGATAAATGACATTAGCTTATATCTCTGGTTAACAACTAAATATAAAGGTTAGGTTATCATCATTAATAATTTACAATATATAATGGCTCTTCCCCTGGCTTTGGGCCGGGGGAAGTACTCCTCGGTAAGCGGAGGGATGGGGACTTTTAAAGATACAGAAACATACTGAAACCCTTTCCCTACGGATATAGATGCAGGTTTTCCCCTTTTCTCAAGAAAAAGGGAATAACTAGTTTGAAATGGAATTAAAACGCTTAAGGGAATTTGCTTTGGGCGAGTCGGGCGTAAAAAAAACAGCTTAAATAGCTTTAATTAACGGGTGTAAAAGTATTTGTGTAATATTATTTATTTATAAATCAGTTAGTTAATGTTAATTTTCAAATTAAAAAAATAGAATGATGAATTACTCACTTAAAAAAGGTTTAATTGGTCTTTTAATATTGTTCTGTGTTAAACTCACAGGTCAAGACAGACCAAATATTATCTTTCTGTTAACCGATGACCAAACAGCAATCGCTACCGGATGTTATGGAAACGACCAGGTCGTAACTCCCAATATGGACCAATTGGCAAAAGAAGGTGTTCGTTTTGCCAATTATTACAATACCACTTCCATATGTATGGCCAGCCGCGCCATTATTATGACAGGGATGTACGAGTATAAAACGGGTTGTAATTTTATGCACGGTCCTTTAAAAACTGAAAAGTTTCAAAAGTCCTATCCTGTCCTTTTAAAAGAAGCTGGTTACTTCACTGGATTTGCTGGTAAATTTGGATTCGCAGTTTCCGATGGTCAAAGTTGGGATGATAAAAACTGGGATGTACTTCCGATAGACGCTTTTGACAAATGGGGTGGCGGATTAGGTCAGACCAACTATAAAACTGAAAAAAACAAGTATATCGCTCAATATGCGGATAAGTATCCACATAGCAGCAGAGCGTATGGTGCCTGGGCACATGATTTTATCAAAGATGCTAAAGTTAGTGGTAAACCATTTTGTATGTCTATCAGTTTTAAAGCACCTCACCTTCCATTTACACCTGATGTATATTTTGATGCAGTTTATAAAGGCAAGACATATCAGAAACCTGATAATTATGGAGTAGAAGATGGCGAGCACCTTTCACCTCAGGCTAAAAGTGGACGTCAGTATAAGGAGTATGATTTTTGGAGAGAATCAGAAGAAAGTTATCAAAAGGCAATCCGCGGATACAATCAACTGATTCATGGAGTGGATTACGCTTTGGGTATGATTCGGAAGTCATTGGATGAATTAGGAGTAGCTGATAATACCATTATTATTTTTACCTCGGATAATGGTTATAGTTGTGGGGCTCATAGCCTGGCAGGTAAAGTATTACCATACGAAGAAGCTTCAAAATCACCTTTAATTATTTATGATCCTCGGGCACCAAAAGAACAAAAAGGTGTTGTCAGGGAACGAGTAGCGGGTAATATTGATATGGCGCCAACCATTTTAAGTTATGCAGGAGAAGCCATTCCGGATAATATGGATGGTGAAAATTTGATTCCTTTAATGAAAAAGAAAAACGGAATTAAAAGAAAAACAATCACCCTTTTAAATATGTGGGGCAATGATGAAATTCAGGAGATGGCTATTGTTTCTAAAGAATGGAAATACATTTACTGGCAGTATGCTGATGAAAGAATGAAACCTACCGAAGAACTTTTTAATGTTGGTAAAGATCGGTTAGAGATGAAAAATGTCATCAATAACCCAGAATATGCCGCTCAGCTCAAGAAAATGCGAAAAAGATATGATGCTGATCTTAAACTTTTAAAAAAGGAAGTGATCGACGAGCATGATTATAAAAAGTATTGCATACTCTTTGATAGAAGTGCAAATGCTGCAGATAAAAAGCCATACCTGACGGGTACTTACGATGAAATGAAGGAGGCCCGGAAAAAAGCAAAGTAAAAAGAAGTATGTATGACCAGTGTTTGTTTTTTTGTGAATATCAACACACAATTACTCAGCTCCTAAAGAAATAATATATAGAAAGATGAAGAAAACTAACTTACTGCTAACTTTATTTTTGGCCATAGCCAATGTATTTGCGCAAAAGCAGCCGAACGTAATTGTGGTGCTGGCCGATGACTTGGCCAGGGGTTACAATCCAGGCCCCACCCCTTCAGGAAATATGAATTTGGTGGTGGCTACAGCTTGTATTAAAATGA
The DNA here is from genome assembly GCF_052400645.1 of Saccharicrinis sp. GN24d3. NCBI lineage: Bacteria > Pseudomonadati > Bacteroidota > Bacteroidia > Marinilabiliales > Marinilabiliaceae > Saccharicrinis > Saccharicrinis sp. GN24d3. The sequence continues at coordinate 50,229 of NZ_JBQTGI010000022.1, read as the reverse complement.
AAATGAACCTATGAAGAAGCCATCGATGCAGCTACAATTAATGAAGTCTATGCCATGGGTGTGGAGGATATAGTTGGCAGTATCGCCAAGGGCAAAAAAGCGAATCTGATTTTAACAAAGACTATAAATTCCTATGCTACCTTTGCTTATTCATATAGCCCCTCCATATAAAAGGGTGTTTGTTGATGTATAGTGACAATACAAATTAAGAATTACGATTGAATAGATAGAAATTACTTCGTAACTCTCTTTTAGTTTAACTGTAAATATCTGCCAGAAGCCAGACAATTAGCGCATCAAAAATTAAACGCTCATTATTCAACATGGGAGATCCGATTGAACTGAGAGAAGGTTAAATTTAACACTGAGAAATACTGGGTATAGCAGAGACAATACATCTGTTTTATATCCTTATATTTAAGAATGGCAACTGATTTATTGTTGTAATGGTAAAGGGACAAATAATCATTAACCAAAGACTATATGTTGTTAGTCATATCTTAAAATGTGTAAACAGTTATTTTAACTTGGCTTTTTGCCGTAGGTGAAGCAGGAGCTATTCAAAGCTATTGATCTTTAACCCGCAATATGCATTAGAAATTCTATTACCCATTGAAATTACTTTAAAACAAGACACTTCGTTGCATCACTTCAACTCACCAGAACGATGCTCCCGAAAGTAATCGGGACAAGTTATGCCTCGTTTCAGTAATGCCTTGTTTTATTGTACTTGCAATGCTCATGACGAACCCCCAATACATAATCCGGGTTTAATCATAGCCTGCTGAACGTTAGTTTTTAACGCACTGAAATTATTGTAATATAAAGTGTCTTAGAGGCTGTAAAATAAATATTTACAGCCTTTTCTTAACCTTCATATTTCTATCTATGCCCTGAAGGAATGGCCTTTCAATCGGTTCCATGATGCCTAAACCTTATTTTTTATAGGGATATTAAATTTACATCCGGTTACTTATGGATACAAAAAAGTATGTAACTTACATTATAATTGTATTCAACGTTAGTCGTCTAAATATAAATGTATTACTCATTATATAGCTACCCATGATGTAAAAGTTAACTGCACTATAAATTTAAGTTTGTTTTATCAATGTAACTAATAGCGTATGGAACTACAGAATATAAAAAAGAAGACTTTTGGAACCTTTGCTGGAGTATTTACACCCACAACACTTACAATTTTAGGGGTAATCATGTACATCAGACAACCTTGGGTTGTTGGCAATGCAGGAGTTATAGGGGCTTTGGCTATCGTTTTATTGTCTGTGGCAATTACATTTACAACAGCTCTTAGTTTATCTTCAATTACTACCAATGTAAGGATAGGCAGTGGTGGAGCTTTTAGTCTTATTTCACAATCGTTGGGTTTGGAAATAGGTGGAGCAATTGGGATTCCTTTTTATTTTGCTCAGGCTATTGCAGTGGCTATGTATATTTTTGGATTTCGTGAGGGGTTGCAAACGCTTACTCCGGATGTAAATCCGTTTATTCTTGATATTGGTATATTTTCCCTTGTTTTACTTATTGCTTTTATCAGTACCAGTTTTGCCTTTAAAATTCAATATGTTATCCTTGGTGTTATTTTGCTGTCTTTGGTATCCATTTATGGTGCACTATTAACCAATGAATTGAATTATAGCATTGAATGGTTTGGAAAGTATTCAGGTTCGATAGAAAATAATTTTAATGGCTCCTCTTTTTGGATTGTTTTCGCTGTTTTCTTTCCTGCAGTAACGGGTGTAATGGCAGGAGCAAATATGTCTGGTGATTTAACAAATCCGCGAAAAAGTATTCCCATTGGAACCATATCTTCAGTTATTATTACCACTATAATTTATATTAGTTTGATTTTTGTGGCAGCCCTGATTGCTACTCCTGAAGAATTGGCCGGCAATTATAATGTATTTATAGATAAGGCATTATATTCCCCAATCGTGTTAGCCGGATTATTAGGAGCCACACTTTCTTCAGCATTAGGTTCTTTTGTGGGAGCACCAAGAATTCTATTAGCATTGGGTGAAAAAAGAATTTTACCTCAAAGTCAAAGATTAGCTAAATTATCCAGTAAGGGAGAGCCTGTAAATGCAATGTTAATCACAGCTGTAATTGTAATAATAGGTATCTTCTTGCGAAATTTGAACACCATTGCACCTATTCTTACCATGTTCTTTATGATTACCTATGCAATGGTTAATATTGTAGCGTTGGTTGAGCAATCGTTGGGTTTGCCAAGTTACAGACCCACCCTTAAGATCCCACTCTTTGTTCCGGCAATTGGTGCTTTGGGATCCATTGCTATAATGTTTGTGATGAATGTAATTGTTGCTTTATTCTCATTAGTTTTTATCGTGTTTTTTTACCTCTATCTGGTGAAAATGAATATAAAATCAGCAGCAGGAGATTCCAGAAGCGGACTATTTACGGCACTGGCAGAGTGGGCAACCAAAAAAACAAACAATTTAAGACAGGAAAGGGAGGTTAGATCATGGCGACCTGATTTATTGATGCCTGTTAGTATGCCCAAAGAGCTTCGAAGCTCTTTTAAGCTGATTCATTCCATCATTTATCCTAAAGGTTCTATAAAAATTTTGGCCTTACGAAATGTAAATGAAATTGAACAAAAAAACCTGGAGAATTTCCTTAAAAATGCAGTTAAAAAATTTAAGGAAAGTGAACTGTCTGTCTCTTATACTACAATTGATAATACTGATTTTAATACCACTGTAAATGTGAGTATGCAGTCCTTAAATGCGGCCTTTTTTAAGCCGAATATAATCTTTGCAAGTATTGATACCTCTACCTCTAATTTGAATTATTATAACAATCTTTTATTGGATGCCAAGAAAAATAATTTTGGTCTGATTATTTATATCCCCTTTTCAACCGCCAGTTTGGCCATAGAAAAAAGTATTAATTTATGGATTACTAATGTTCCTGAAGACTGGAAGGAATCATTTAATATCAATAATAATGACCTATCTACCTTAATTTCTTTGTTGATTTGTAGGAACTGGAAAGGAAATATTGAAGTTCATATCATGAATAACAACCGTAAAATGGAGTTTTCAAAGACGGATATAGAAGATCTACATACAATGGTGAGATTTCCCAAGAATACTACAATATCTATAAATCAGGGTGAGTTACTGGATAATGTAATTAGGGAAAGAAATACTGATGTGAATATCTTTAACGTGGAGGAGGGTATGTTAGTTGAAGATATGGTTAAACTGGTAAATCATTCACGCATTTCAGCCATTTTCTGTGTCGATTCTGATTTTGAAAATGTGTTAGTCTAAAAGCATGACTTACACAAACATAAGTTATGTTGTGCTTGTTGACTTTTAGTTAAGGACTATTGTCAATAATCGTTATCGCCTATAAATCAAATTTTATTTTATCATGTATGATTCATACAGTCGATGAGTAGGTGTTGGTTATCTAACGACATACGCAAAGGTATTTTAGTCCTTGGCTGTTTAAGTATAGATGTACTGACATTTCCCATGTCTATTAGGCAGTGCTTGAAAGCTGCATTTCAATTAGCCTGAAGATTTTATTGTCCTTGGGCTTGTTTTTTATCACGTGGGTAATTAGCTCATTAAAATCATCATCGGTAATCTCATCGATTACATGCATTAGTTCAAGGATAAATCCCCATGTTCTCAGAGATATGGTAAGTTCAGCGGCATTATCGCATACATGTTTAAATAAACCAACCATAGATTCGTATGCACCGAATCTATTGGCCAAAGTAAACACATGGTATTCAATCATAGCTAACGATATGTCTGCTATTTGTGCATCCAAGTTTTGGGACTTCGATTTTTCCAAAGCGAGGTATTGTTTTGATTCTTTGAATACTTCGATACTTCACCTGATGCTGTATACTTCATACGCTTTTAGTATCCCGAGTTTAGTATTGGATGTCGCCAACAAGTGAATCTTTCCCCGTTTGCTTGTTATGCAGAAAAACAGGTTCAATGTTTTTTCTTTTTCGACCTTTTTTCTGCACTTGAGGAGTTCTTACCAGCTTCGATACTTTGTGACAATGGATGTTTGGTAAACCTATATACATTGGGCAGTGAGTGTAACGGAAACACTAACAAGGCCAACAACAAATCCCCTTTGCGAAGGGTGGACCGTAGCATGTCCTGACCACCAGGGCTCAATCTGTTCAAATGTAACGACCTGTATAGTTCCATTATCCTGTAAATTCCTTTTTCACTTGAAGCAAAAAATGCATTAAATAACCTGGATATCACAATTTCTCTTTCAGAAACAGATACTAATTCTTCTAATGTCATATCACTCCACCCGGTTATGTGGCCAACGTATTCACGAAGTTTTTTTAAAGTCAGCATGCTTTGGCCAGGTTCTGCTACAAAAATACAAATATCCAAAGTGTCCGTTAAACTCCACGACTTCTGCAATACAACAAATGCTCTTAGTTTATTGCTATCAAAAGGGATTGGTTCTAAAGGCTCTCGTATGCCATAAGGGAATATAGGAAAGTTATCTGCACCTCCAAAAGCATCAGGATCCGTGTTGGGCTCACACAGAAAGCAATGGTCGTGTTCAACAACAATGTGGTCGGCTCCATTCGGTGAGACCACATAGGCTAGTCCAACATTCCATTTACCGCGAGGTTCGTGTGCTGCAAAGTCCATTTTTTTGGATGTCATACAATATTTGTTGGCTTCCATGCCGAATTTTTCAGCTGCCAGATAACTTCCTGCTACTAGTATGTCAGCAATGCCTTCTCGTTTGGCAATCATCTCTATAATTTTAAAAGCGCGTCTGCATAAGCAAATTCTAATGTCAAACCTCCAGTATCTTCCTTTGTAATAATTCCTTTTTCGTAACTTTCCATGGCAAAACCAATGGTCATCCCTGTTCCAATGGAATCTAAACCATATTTTCACCTCCAGGTCCGGTTTGTAATACCTTGGCTTTTTTAATGCCCAGTCCTCACGGATAGTATCTTGTGCCGGTCCGGTTTCCTTTCCCTATAAATGGGAGGCATCTTTTATTTCTACCTGATCATCAACAATACTGATATAGCAAGGGGTATCTGCTTTTCCTTCTAAAATGATCGCATCATATCCGATAAATTTTAATTGGGGTCCCAAAAATCCTTATCCTTCAGAACTACCAAAACCATCGGTAAGAGGAGATTTAGCACTAACAGTAAAAAGTGAGTTGCCGGCAATAGGCCAACCTGTAATTACACTTCAGGCAACAATTACCTTGTTGTCTGAACCAAATGGGTCACAGTCTTTGCCTACTTCTTTCAATAAAAAGTAGGCCGCTATAGTCTTTCCACAAAAAAAATCTAAAAAATGCTTCGCCTGGTTGTTCAATTTTAATGTTGCGATCTGTTAGATTGATCCTTAAAATTTATTTCTAAAAGCCGGATGTCATGGTAGTTTTGTATTAATTCGTCAAGCCATTTAATTAAAGATAAAATTAAGGTAGGTCACGCAGTAAAAATCCATGTATTTTACCTAGTTATTACACAATTTTACCTTTTGCAATAACTTGAGCTTACTTTTGTTACTGATAGCTAAATTAATTGTTGCCTATCTTTATCCATGAAATGTGATGTGTTTACGATGTTATTAGGGGGTGAAAATCCTTAAAAAAAGGGGAGTATAAGTTTTGTATATAAGTTCCCACTTGGTAATTGTATTTATAGATGTACATTTAAAATTTGTACCTTAATTAACAACTATGCGTCATTCATATTGGATTTTATTGTTTTTAGGATTTTTATTATTCACACCTGCTAAAGCCAAACAAAAACCGAATGTAATCATTGTCATCACTGATGATCAAGGTTATGGAGATATCGCTGCCCATGGCAATCAGATAATCAAAACACCACATCTGGATAAGTTACACTCAGAAAGTATTCGACTAACTAATTTTCATTCCGGAACTACTTGTGCACCCAGTCGTTCAGGATTAATGACGGGTGTTCATGGGCATCGTGCCGGAGTGTGGCATACCATTGCCGGGTGTAACATTTTACGGGAGAAATATACCGCGATGCCACAGGTTTTTAAAAACAATGGTTATGCCACTGCAATGTTTGGTAAATGGCATTTGGGAGATGCTTATCCTTACCTGCCCGAGAATAGAGGGTTTGAAGAAACTGTTTGTCATGGAGCCGGGGGAATAGGGCAAACACCGGATTTCTGGGATAATGATTACTTTGATGATACCTATATGCACAATGGAAATCCTCAGAAATACAAAGGTTATTGTACGGATGTATATTTTGCTGAAGCCTTAAAGTATATAGAAGAAAAGAAGGATAAGCCATTCTTTGTGTATATCTCGACCAATGCACCGCATGGGCCATTAAATGTGCCGGAAAAGTATTACAGAATGTATGAGAATGAAAACAAAATCAATGCGCAACAAAAGGCTTATTATGGTATGATAACCAACATAGATGACAATGTAGGGATGCTGGAAAAAAAGTTAGTTGAATTGGGGCTGACGGATAATACTATTTTGGTTTTTACTACGGATAACGGAACGCAATATGGCTATCGGAATATAAAGGGACAAGAGTTTGGATATAATGCAGGCATGAAAGGTTTAAAAGGTTCAGCTTATGATGGAGGGCATCGTGTTCCTTTCTTTATTCGATGGAACCAAGGAGGTATTAAAGGAGGTAAAGACGTGGAGAGCCTGGTGATGAACTATGATGTTCTGCCTACGTTTGTTGGATTATGTAACTTGAGAAAAAAAGGAGTGCAGGATTTTGATGGACGAAATATAGAGGCTGTTTTAAAAGATGAAACGATCAGCTTGCCACAGCGATATGCTGTTGTGGATAAAAATAAAACACAGCAACCGGTAAAATGGAAAATGTGTTCTGTTATGGATGAGGAATGGCGATTGATTAATGGAAAAGAATTGTATAACATTAACAAGGATGTTGGTCAGATAAAGGATATAGCAGCGCAATATCCCGAAAAAGTAAAAGCTATGAGAGATGCCTATGAAAAGTGGTGGGACTATGTGTCTGAAGATTTTTCATATTTCGAGGCTTATAAAATTGGTGGTGGACAGAGCAATGAAGTTGTAATTACGGTTCATGATTTACATACAGCATCTCCGGTAGCCTGGTCGCAAGAGTTAATACGAAACCCATTAAACGGCAAAAAGCCGGCTTTATCAGAAGGATATTGGATGGTTGATGTTCAGGAGGAGGGAGAATACGAGATTGCTTTAAGACGCTGGCCAAAGGAAAGTGCTTATTCTTTCAATGAGGAGGTGCCACAATTGGGTATGGATAAACCCTGGTATTTTTCCCGTCCTAAAGGATTAAAGTTAAATATTAATCAGGCAAGTCTTCACATAGGAAATGTAAGTGAGGTATCACAAGTTGATATGAAAAAGGAAGAAGTTAAGTTTAAGGTGCACTTAAATAAGGGGCGTTCTAAATTAGAAGCTAATTTTAAAACAGAGGACGATAATTCCTTTTCCGCCTTTTATGTTTATATAAATAAAATATAGTATTGTTATACCAGGTTGGTTTTAAAATATTGTAAGTCTAAACTAAATAATACATGAAAACAAAAAATCTACTTTGGCTGGTTATGCTACTAGTACCCATGACGGTATTGGCCAAACAAAAACCAAACATCATCTGGATTTTCTCCGATGACCATTCGTATCAAACTATTGGCGCCTATGGCGGGCGATTACAGGGTTTGAATCCAACACCAAATTTGGATAAGTTGGCGGCGCAAGGAATGCGCTTTGATAAATGTTATGTGGAGAATTCAATTTGTGCGCCAAGCCGAGCTGCCCTTTTAACAGGTAAAATGAGCCATATGAACGGGAAGTTATCCAATACCAAACGCCATCCTTTTAATCATGATCAGCAACAGTTTCAAAAAATTCTTCAGGATAATGGATATCAAACAGCGATGATCGGAAAAATCCATTTGGATGGCGCCATGCAAGGTTTTGACTATTGGGAAGTGCTGCCGGGACAAGGAAAATATTATAATCCGGAATTTATTACAGAGGATGGTAAAACCAATTATAAAGGAAGGTATGTGACCGAAGTTATAACCGAAAGAGCAGTTAATTGGTTAGATAATGGTCGTAAGAAAGATGAGCCTTTTATGTTGATGGTTCATCATAAAGCACCACACCGTAACTGGGATCCTGATAAAAAATATATGAGTAAGTACGAGGATATCGAAATTCCTGAGCCGGAAAACTTGTTTGATCAATACGTTACCAAAGTAAATGCCGTCGTAGATCAGGAGTTGGAGATTATGGATGATATGAATCTGGATCGTGATCTTAAAGCTAATGGAAAGATGTATGCGAATGATGAACGTTTTAAAAAACGTTTTGATTTATTCAAAAACAATCCTCCCAAAGGTAAGGCCCTTGAAAAGTGGAAATATCAAACGTATATGAAGGATTATCTCCGTTGTATCTGGAGTGTCGATAAAAGTATTGGTAGCATCATGCAATGGTTAAAGGATAACGGATTGGAAGATAATACAATCGTGATGTATTCATCTGACCAAGGATTCTTTATGGGAGAGCACGGTTGGTTCGATAAACGTTTGATGTATGAAGAGGTATTCCGGACCCCACTCATCGCTAAATGGCCGGGGGTAATTAAAGCAGGAAGTGTAAATACAGATTTGGTACAGAATATAGATTTTGCTGAAACATTCCTCGATATTGCAAAAGCGGACATTCCCGAGGATATGCAGGGGGAAAGTCTAGTTCCTCTGCTAAAGGGAAAAAGTCCTAAGAAGTGGAGGAAGTCTCTATACTACCATTATTACGAATACCCAGGTGCCCATAAAGTTCGCAGGCACGAAGGTGTAGTAACTAAAAAGCATAAGTTAATTCGTTTCTATGGTCAGGATGTTCCAAATGGAGAAGAGTTTGAATTGTACGATCTTGAAAAAGATCCTTCAGAAATGAAAAACCTTTACAATAACCCGGAAATGAAACCTTTAATTGCTGACATGAAGCAAGAGTTGACGAAGTTAAGGGAGCAGTATCAGGTAAATCCAGAATTGGAGTAAGCACGCACACAATTAATCAATAAATGAAAAAGACACCAATTTATGCCTGGTGTCTTTTTGGTTTTAATGGTATTATTTCGCATTTCAAATAGTAGAATATTAATTAAAGTTTCTATTTGTATTAGAGGTTATGCGTTCAAGATTAATAATGGTGTAAAAATTTTTTTTATGCAGATTGTATCTTAATTAAACTATTGACTAATAATAACTAACTAAAACGGTACTACCATTATCGTTTCCAAATTCAAATTAATCCTTTCCTTTCCTTTGGCCTTAAATATTGCTGTAAAATAAGGTTTGTCTTCTAAATGTTTTTTAGTGAAAGACTTTAAGGAATCTTTATTCGTAAAAAACTCTACTGTTGCCATAACACCTATGTCGTGGTCCGAGAAGAACAAGAACTGTTCGGTATCATTGGGGCCAGGCATCCTTGAAACGACCGTGTAATCCAATTCTGTTTCAAACGAGCCTATCGTCAGCGAAGTGTCTTTAATAGTTGGATGATTAGAGAAATTTAACGTTCTGCCCTCGATCTTAAAATGTGGATTTGCTTCATTAAAAAGATAAATGAAGTTTTTTTCATCTTTCAATCGTCCAGCGTATATGGTATTTCCTTTTTTTATGTCAGCGAAGGAGGTTTGGGTAGCGTATTTAATCTCAAAATCTTTATTCCATTTTGTGAAAAAACGTGCTAAATCATGTGTGGCGTTTTCAGCCATACGAGTTGAGTAAAAGTAGTCAGTTGGGCTGGTTGTTAGTTTTAATTCGGGTTTTTCTTCCAGCATATCATAATATTCATCCAGGCTATTTATACTAAAGTCTCTTGTCCATCCCCTTAAGCCTGAAATAGTAATTCCTCCATACCCAAAGGCATCGCCAATAAATAAATTGGTTGCATGTTTGTTTTTAAAGAAACCTTTCCAAATAGATGGCGGAGAATGAGGTAGTTGCAAAACTAAAAAAGTGCAAATTGTAAAAGCCAGTAACGTGTATGGAAGTGCCTGTTTATATTTCCTTTTTGTTGTTTTTTTAATGTTTTTATTATTCTTTTCAAATCTAAGATCGTATTGTCCTTTGTCAATTTTTATTTGCCATAAATCATTAACACCTTCCGAATTATAATATTTACTCAGCTTGTTTCTAAGGTTATAAATGTTGACTCTTACCCTTGGGTTACTTTTGTCGATATCGGATTTTCCACCAAAAAATTCAATGTCAATTATGCCTTCCTTTAAATCGCGTTCTTCAATATTGGCCTGTACCAAATATCTTAAAATGGCAATGCTGGTTGGAGCGTTCTTAAATGTTTCGCTTTTAAGAATTTTCCCGGTTATTTCCTCTTTTTTTTCTTTCGAAAGCATATAAATGGTAACTTTTGTATAGCCAAAACGATAAAAAATGTTAATTGATTTAGGTTGTTGATATAGTGTGTGATACGATCCCGTTAACAACCGTTATAGCTACCGTTAAAGCGACGTTAAAGGTAATCATTTTATTTATTTAAGTGTATTTTCATAAAGAATTAAGCATGACAAATGCATTCCTTAATATGAAAATCTAAATTATTATAAAAGATGAATAAAATTTGTGCTGCAGTAGGATTTTTGTTGATGATCATTCAACTGATTATTCCAATAGAATTATCTGCCCAAAGTAAAACCGAGGTTCAATATTTATCAGGAACAGATAAAGACAACTTGGTAGAGTGGGATTTCTTTTGTTCACAAGGACGCAAAAGTGGAGCTTGGACAAAAATCGGAGTTCCTTCGTGTTGGGAGCAAGAAGGTTTTGGGGCTTATAACTACGGTAGCGATGATGAAGAAGGTCGTGCTGAAGAATACGGTTTGTACAGACACAAATTTTCAGTTCCTAAGGGATGGAAAAATAAAGACATCAAAATTGTTTTTGAAGGGGTGATGACCGATGCCCAAGTGAAAATTAATGGCAAGTTGGCTGGCGAGATTCATCAGGGAGCGTTTTACGAATTCAAATATACAATTACCAAGTTGTTAAAATATGGTGCAGATAATTTACTCGAGGTTAAGGTGAATAAAGTATCAGCCAATGAATCCATTAATCATGCAGAACGTGTTGCTGACTTTTGGATTTTTGGAGGTATATACCGTCCGGTATATTTAACGGTTTCTCCTAAAGAAAATATTGACCGACTTGCCGTGGATGCGAAAGCTGACGGTAAAATAACAGCAGATGTTTTTGTTGATGTTAAAAAAGCAAGTCATATAGCATTGGCACTTTTGGATATTAAAGGAAATAAAGTTGAAGATTTAATAGTAGACAAGCTAACAAAAACCGAGGGCAAATGGACAGTTTCAGCACAGGCAAGTAATATTCTTACCTGGAATCCGGAGCAACCTAATTTATATACTTTACAATTCGATTTATTGGATGAAAAAGGAAGTGTTTTGCATCAGGTAAATCAACGAATCGGTTTCCGTACAGTGGAAGTATTAGAGGGCGACGGGATTTATGTAAATGGTGAGCGTATCAAATTTAAAGGGGTTAATCGTCATTCCTTTCATCCTGCATCAGGACGTACCACTTCAAAGGCATGGAGTATTGAGCAGGCAGAGCAGATAAAAGACATGAACATGAATGCGGTTCGTATGGCACATTACCCACCTGATGTTCACTTTTTAGATGTTTGTGACTCTTTAGGTCTATTTGTGATTAATGAAATATGTACCTGGCACAACCCTATGTTGGATACAGAAGTAGCCCGTAAAATTGTAAAAGAAACGGTAGTTCGCGATGTAAATCACCCTTCAGTTTTGCTTTGGGCCAATGGAAACGAACAAGGATGGAATCCCGAAGTGGATGACGATTATGCCTTATGGGATGTTCAACATCGGGAGGTGATTCACCCATGGAGTATCTACAAAAAAACAAATACCATTCATTATAGCCATTATCATTCATTGATTAATGATGCCTATACTAAGGATAAAATCCTTTTCCCAACAGAATTTTTACACGGCTTATACGATGGTGGCCATGGCGCCGGACTAGATGATTATTGGAATGTGATGTGGAACTTACCTTTAAGCGCCGGTGGATTTCTTTGGGATTTTGCGGATGAGGGTGTAGAGCGTACCGATAGAAACAATGAGATTGACTTACAGGGAAATAAAGCGGCTGACGGTATCGTAGGGCCATACGGCGAAAAAGAAGCCAGTTACTTTACCATTAAAGAAATTTGGTCGCCAATTTATATTGAAGACCGATTTATCAGAGACGATTTTAATGGTATTTTTAGATTAGAAAACCGCTACCACTATACTAATCTTGAAAAATGTTCGATGACTGCCAAATGGGTTACATTTAACGGGCCTGAAGACAAGAATAATTATAAGGTGATCTCAGAAGGTAAAGTTCAACTGCCTAATTTAAATCCTCTGGCAAAAGGAAAATTTACGGTAGATAAACCGAATAACTGGAAGTCGGCGGATGCTTTGCATTTAACGGCATTGGATGCAGAGGGTAAAGAAATATTTACCTGGTCATATCCTGTCTCTACATCAAAAGAAGTAAATATTCCGAAGATTGATTATGCTGGCAATGGAGAAGTAAAAACAGAAACTAAAGATAAAACCATCAAAGTTGAGGCAAACAAAATGACTTATTTGTTCTCAGAAGAAACTGGTTTATTAAAAGAGGTAAAAAGGGGCGACAAAGTAATCCCATTAAATAATGGCCCAATCATCCTGAATCAGAATGATAAAATAATTGACTTAACGGTTAAAGAGCTGGATGGTAAAACCGAAATTCTTGTGGTTTTTGAAGAAAAGAAATGGATGCCGGCTTGGTCAACCATCAAGGAAAAGCGTTCTGACATCATTAAATGGACAGTGCATGCCAATGGATTATTGGATTTGAAAGTTGAATTTAAAGGGTTTAGAAATTTAAAAGGGTTCAGAGGTATTACCTTCTCATTCCCGGAATCTGAGGTATCAGGCATGAAATGGTTGGGAGATGGTCCTTATCGTGTGTGGCGTAACAGGACAAAAGGAACAAGATTCCAGGTTTGGGAAAATGACTATAACAATACTATTACCGGAGAATCGGGTTTTGTTTATCCTGAATTTAAAGGATTTTTCTCAAGTCTTTATTGGTCCAAGGTAAAAGGTAATAACGACAATGGGTTTACAGTGTATTGTCACACACCTCATACTTATTTACGAATGCTTACGCCTGATTCACCATCAGATAACAAGAGAGATAAGGTAATACCAAAATTCCCTCAGGGAGATATTTCTTTTGTGATGAATATACCAGGTATAGGAACAAAATTTCAGTATCCAGAAAGCACAGGACCGCATGGTAACAAAGAACACTATTTTGGAAACGATGATGAGCCTATAGTTCTTGACCTAACATTTGAGTTTTAAATAAGATTTAGCGTCACGTGAATCAGCTCTCCTCCTTTCAAAGGAGGAGTACCTCGACGTAGGAGAGGGGAGGTGGTTTTTAAGCCTTTTGAGTAAAGAACTTCTGAAGTCTAAACCACCTCCCGATTCGTAGCTCACCGTACTCCTCCTTATTAAGTAGGAGAGCTGATGTTTGTATAGTATAAAAAAAACAACTGGCATAAGCAATACTTATGTCTCAAACAAAATATGATGAAAAAAATTTTATCTACAATTATCCTATTTGCGACTATACTATTCAGTAATCCTGTGGTATTACAAGCACAAACTAAAACCCAAATCCAATACCTCTCTGGCACAGACAAGGACAATACCGTAGATTGGAATTTCTATTGTTCTGAAGGAATGAACAGTGGTGAATGGGCAAAAATAGGGGTTCCTTCATGCTGGGAATTGCAAGGTTTTGGAAACTACAATTACGGACGTGATTATAAAGCCAAAAAGGCATATCATAAAGAACACGGTCTGTATATGCATAAATTCAATGTCCCTGCCGATTGGAAAAATAAGGCGGTGAAGATTGTTTTTGAAGGTGTAATGACCGATTGTGAGGTAAAAGTCAACGGTAAATTGGCAGGAGCGATCCATCAGGGTGCTTTCTATGAGTTTAAATATAACATCAGTAATTTACTGAAATTTGGTAAGGAAAATGTATTGGAAGTGAAGGTAGATAAATGGTCTGCAAATGAGTCCATCAACTCAGCAGAGCGTAATACTGATTTCTGGATTTTTGGAGGTATCTATCGCCCGGTTTATCTTGAAGTATTACCTAAAGAACATATAAACCGAGTAGCTATTGATGCAAAGGCTAGCGGAGATATTACGGCAGATGTTTTTATCAAATCTAAAAAAGCTGAAAGTGCCTCAGCAACACTTCTTGATTTGAACGGTAAAGTTGTACAGGGACTCAATAATCTCGAAACGGTAAAAGTTGATGATAAAATTTCAGTTTCAGCTAAAGCTAAAGATATTCTTACCTGGAATCCAGAAAGTCCAAATCTTTATCAACTTCAAATTAGATTGAACGACAAAAATGGGAATGAGCTTCATACCATCTCACAACGTATCGGTTTCCGCACTGTTGAGATAAGAGAAAGTGATGGAATTTACGTAAATGGAGTGAAGATAAAATTCAAAGGCGTAAACCGCCACAGCTTTCACCCGGAATCAGGTCGTACTACATCAAAAGCATTAAGCATTGAGCATGTTAAAATGATGAAAGACATGAATATGAACGCAGTTCGTATGTCGCACTATCCTCCTGATGTTCACTTTTTAGATGTTTGTGACTCATTAGGTTTGTTTGTGCTGGATGAAATATGTACCTGGCACGTTCCATACCTGGATACCGAGGTGGGTAAAAAGATTGTTAAAGAGACCGTCATTCGTGATGTGAACCACCCCAGTATTGTAATTTGGGATAATGGTAACGAAACAGGATGGAATCCAGAGTTAGACGGCGAATATGCCAAATGGGACATTCAAAAACGCGAGGTGATTCATCCTTGGGGTATATACGATAAAACCAATACATTTCATTATTTGCCTCACCATGGTTTAGCTTATGATGGATATGCAAAAGATAAAGTATCGTTTCCTACTGAGTTTATGCATGGCCTTTATGATGGCGGACATGGTGCCGGGTTGGATGAGTACTGGAAAGTAATGTGGAATATGCCTTTATCAGCCGGAGGCTTTTTATGGGATTTTGCCGATGAAGGAGTCGTAAGAACAGACAAAAACGGAGAAATTGATGTGGATGGAAACCACGCTCCTGATGGTATAGTTGGACCTTATGGCGAAAAGGAAGGTAGTTATTTTACGATTAAAGAAGTTTGGTCGCCTATTTTCATTTACGACAGATATATCAGAGAAAGTTTCAATGGGGTATTCAATGTTGAGAACCGTTACCATTATACCAAATTGAATGCATGTTCGATGAAAGCCCAATGGGTGAAATTCGATGGTCCTTCTGGTTCTGCTACAGAAAAAGTAATGAATGAAAGTATGGTTAACTTACCTGCTATAGAGCCTGGTCAGAGAGGTTCTTTTAAGGTGGACTTACCAGATAACTGGCAAAATGCCGATGCGCTTTATCTAACGGCTACAGATGCTCATGGAATGGAAATTTTCACATGGTCGTATCCTGTTAAGCTACCGGCTAGTTATAATAAAGACAAAGTAAATTATAAAGGTAGTGGTGAAGTAACAGCCAAAACAGTCAATTCTAAAATTGAGGTATCAACAAAAGAATTAAACTTTTCCTTTTCTTCAAAAACAGGTCTTTTAGAAAAAGTTATAAAAAATGGCGTAACCATTCCTTTAGCAAATGGGCCAATCATGTTAGGCAACAAGTCAAAACTGGATACAGTGTATTATTCGGTATCGAAAGACAAAGTGGAAATTTTTGCGCTGAATGAGAAAAAGAGGCTGCATTGGGATTGGGAGGAAACACCGGAATATAGCCAAGACTTCATTAAATGGACAGTTCATGCCAATGGTTTAGTTGATTTGAAGGTAAGCATAAAAGGAACACGTAAAACCAAGGATTTTTACGGAATCACTTTCTCATTCCCTGAAAAAGAAGTTGCTGGTATGAAATGGTTAGGAGACGGACCTTACAGGGTTTGGCGTAACCGTATGAAAGGAACGCAATTGAAAGTATGGGAGAATGATTATAACAATACAGTAACTGGAAAATCAGGTTGGGTTTATCCAGAGTTTAAAGGTTATTTTTCCAGCTTATATTGGGCGCAAGTACGTGGTAATAACAACAATGGATTTAACGTGTATTGTCGTAGCAAGTTTACTTTCTTAAGAATGCTTACGCCAGAGCAACCTGAGGATGCACTGAAAGGTTCTGCAGTTCACCAGTGGCCTGTTGGTGATATTTCATTTGTTACAAACGTACCTCCAATTGGTTCAAAATTTAAGGAAATTGGTGAACAGGGACCTACAAGTAATGAAGAAATGATTTTTGGAAACGATGATAAGCCTATTATTATTGACTTAACGTTTGAATTCTGAAATTAGTACTCAGTAGGCAGTCAACAGTAGGCCGTGATTTGCAGTTTCGGAATAGTCAATGGTCAGTAGGCATTAGTAAATAATGTAAATCAGGTTCTTCCCTTTAGTCTTGAGACTAAGGGGAAGTACTCCGCAGTAGGCGGAGGGATGGGGATTAATAAGAGTAGATAGATAAAAGAAGTGGATAAAACCCCAGTGGGGTTTAACATTAATAGTCCGGGGTTATAACTCCGGGTGATAGTCCAAATAAAACCGATGCATCACAAAGTTTTTTAAAAACACAAAGAGACTTTGCATCGGAAATGGTTAGAAGGGTATAAGCATAACCTTCGTTTTCAGCAGAGAAATCTATATGATGAAAAATAATATATACATATTCGTAGCAAGTACCCTACTACTTTCTTGCCAACAAAAAACGGAAAAGGAAACTGTTCAACACGAGCCGTTTCCATACTTCATCTCGGATCTTGAAGAAGGTCGTGAGTTAAGCGCAGCCATGGAACGCAGCGTGAATAAATGGCCTGGAAAATTACCTGCGGAAAATGAATTATATAGTCAGTTTAAGTACACTAAACTTAAAGGTTTTGATTACAATGGTGGCGATGGAACCATAACTCGTCGTGATCCTTCTAAAGTTATACGTGAGAATGGTAAATACTACGTGTGGTACACCAAGCGTCACACCATAACCCGTCCTCAAGGTGCAAAGAAAGCAACTGATGAGATTCCTTCTACGGACTGGGATTTAGCAGAAATTTGGTACGCAACTTCAGAGGATGGTTTTACCTGGGAAGAGCAAGGTGTTGCAGCAACACGTCCGCCCAAGCTACAAGCTGGTTACAGATCGGTTGCTACTCCCGATATCCTAAAGTTTAAAGGTAAATTTTATTTATACTACCAGGCTTTTACGGAGCCTAGTGGAACCAAAGGGGACGACTGTAATATAGCCGTTTCTTATGCTGATTATCCAGATGGACCGTGGAGGCACTATAATGAAATTATTATACCTAACGGCCCCATGGGTGCATGGGATGAATTTACGGTGCAGGCACCTACACCACTCGTTCACAATGGAGAGGTTTATATATATTATAAGGTAGATTTTAACCGACCAATAGATTCGCGTAAAGGTTATAAAGGAAAATGGAGTGCCATTGGATTAGCCACATCTAAAGATCCACTTGGTCCATTTGTAAAACATCCACTCAATCCGGTTCAAAACTCAGGTCACGAAATTTGTTTCTTCCCATTCAAAAAAGGTTTAGCATCCTTAGTTATTAGAGATGGTAACGAACATTTTACGGTTCAATATGCCGAGGATTGGGTAAACTTTGAAATTGCCTCTATTACTGAAATGATGCCCATTGGTTGTAACGCTTATATTCCTGATGCTTTCGCTGACAATGGAGATGGAAGAGGCATCACCTGGGGAATATGTCACTTTCGTAATGTAAAAGGTGTAGATGGCAAATGGTATTCAGAACTGGCTAGATTCGATTGTGATTTAAGTTTAGATGTGCATGATCCTGAAATGAAAGGATTCAATAATCTTTGGGATCCGGAAATCTATTACAAGTTAAAACTGAGCAAAGCACAAAGAGAACGAATCAAAAAAGAAAACGATAAACTAACCAAATAATGAAGGCTTTATTATTTATATTTTTTATTTCAGTACTCTGCAGCGTCAATGCTAAAGAGTACCACGTGGATTGTAATTCAACATCAAAAGAAGATGGTAGTGCAGCAAATCCTTTTAAAACAATAGCTCAAGCATCCGAAGTGATGAAAAAGGGTGATGTGTGCTACATTCATGCAGGAACCTACCACGAAAATATCAGCCCTAAAAACTCAGGTGCCGCTAACAAACCTATCGTATATACCAATTTTGAGGACGATATTGTAATTATATCTGCAACAGAACCAGTAAGTGGATGGAAAAAACACGACGGGAATATATATAAAGCATCCAATGTAACAATGTCTTTAGGAGATGGCAAAAATGTGTACTATAATCATCAAAAAATGCAAATTGCCCGTTGGCCGAATGATTCTGACAACAATGAATATTCCTTAGATGCCAAATATATTGATATGACTAAAGGAACCTGGTCCATGTCGTATATCAGCAACAATGAAATACCTAATATTGATTGGACCGGAGGCATCATTCATTATTTGGGAGCGCATAGTGGTTGTAGCTGGGAACGTACCATTACTAACTACGAGAGTAATCTAAATAGAATTCACTTTGAAACTTTACCCGACAAATGGCCTTTCGGAACAACGCATAGTCCCCAAAGGTTTGAGAACGGACATAGAGGAATCTTTTATTTGATGAATAAGTTGGAAGCATTGGATGCTCCTAACGAATGGTATTACGACGAAAAAAACAGAGCGCTTTACTTTTATGCTCCCGATGATAAAAAGCCTGATAATGCCTTGGTAGAAATAGCTGTACGTACATACACAGCAGATATCAAATCAAATTATATCCACCTTAATGGATTGAACTTTTTTGGAGGAATGGTTACGCTAGCAGGTAGCTATAATCAAGTGACCAATTGTATGGTTAAGCATGGGGCCGAAAGACTCGTAACAAACTTGAATGGAGCTGCAGTAAGCGATGCGGCTATCCAGATACTATCAGGGCATCATAATGTGGTAGAAAAGTGTGTGCTGGAAAATGGTTCGGTAAATGGATTATATTTAAGTCGAGGTGCAGAAGATAATCGTGTTGAGAATTGTATTGTGCAGTACTTTAATACCATTGGAATACATGCCCATCTTGTTAACAGCATGGGGGCACGTAATAAAATAATCCGCAACTCATTTTATGGTTCTGCCCGCGATGGCGCTAAAGTTTCGGGTGATGATAGTGAGTTTGGGTACAACCATGTTCAAAAGTGCTTGATTTCAGGAGCTGATGGCGGATTGTTTTATGTTACAGGAAATAGTGTACCTAGAAATATTGAATTGCACCACAACTGGTTTAACGATGCCTATGCCGATAAACATGCAGGCAAAAAAGCTACGGGAATCTATCTGGATAATAATTCGGCAGGGTATAAAGTACATCATAATGTGGTTTGGGATGTTGAATGGGGAGGTTTGCATTTTAATTGGAATGCTTTAGAGAATGAAATTTACAACAATACATTCTGGAATGTTGGACCACATGGTCAGGCGATGATTGATTGTTGGGTACCTAAAAGAAATGGGAAGCAGACCAATGTAAAAGACAATATTCTATATAATAATTTATCTGATGTTCGTCCATGGTGGCATTCTGGTGATGGTAAAAAATACCGTGTTGACGAAAAGGAATATATAGGTGATGAGGCTGATAATGATTTTCAAAACAATGAGCAATTCTCTACGCCACCATTTATATCAAAGGAAAATGCGAATTTCATGCCTAATATTGAGTCTCCAGCCATCGACAAGGGACAGATCATTAAAGGGATAACGGACGGATATAAAGGTAATGCGCCTGATTTAGGAGCTTATGAGTTTGGCGGTGAATATTGGCTTCCTGGTGTTAATTGGACTCCAACTGGTTTTGCCTGGACACCTGGAACTGATTATTTGTATGTGGGAGGATTTTCTAATAAAGCAGAGAAGTATACTTCTGTCTCTTTCCCAAAAATTAGCAAACCCATTCAAATTACTAAAAATGGCAAGGAGCATCTTTTTGCCAGTTATTATGGTATCAATTCATTCAGCCATAATCAAAAATATGTTACCGTTCTAGAAACTGATATCAATGACCGTATTCCAGATGAAAATGATGAAGCTGTTTTGGGATTGGTCAATATTGAAACCAAAGAATTTAAACCTATTGCTAAAACCAGAGCCTGGAACTTTCAACAAGGGTGCATGGCACATTGGTTGGCAACTTCGCCTGATTCATTAATTATATACAACGATTTAAGAGAAAGTAAGTATGTATCTATCATTTTAAATGTACATACAAAAGAAGAGGTTAAAGTAATAGACAGACCTATCAGTGCTGTATCTCCCCATGGAAAAGAGGCAATCAGTATTAACTTTTCTAACCTAAGCATTACTCGCAAAGATTATGGCTACGGAGGGGAAGGGCAAGATCCTCGGAAAGATGTGCAATTACCTGATAACGATGGTTTATTTTTGGTTGATTTAGAAACAGGGAATTCAAAACTGATAGTTACCATAGACGATGTAAAAGATATTATTCATAAATTTAATGAAGATGATTTAGTGTACTTTAACCATACATTGGTAAGCAGAAACGGGGATAAGATCTTCTGGTTAGCCAGGACGTCTCCAAGTTGGAAAACAACAGCATTAACTTGTAATATAGATGGTAGTGACATGAAACGATCTTTCCCGGATGGTTGGGGTGGTTCTCATTTTGATTGGTTAAATGATGATGAGCTGATGATAACTGCAAAATATGAAGGAAAACAACATGCTCATATCTTGTACACTGTGGGACAGAACGATTATAAGAGATTAGGAAAGGGACTTTTAGATTACGATGGTCACGGCACTTTTTCGCCCGATGGCAAATGGATGATTACCGATACCTATCCTTTAAAAAACAGGGAGCAGAAAATATATTTGATGGATATGGATACTGAAATAGTAATGCCAATTGCAAGGTTTATCCAACCCAAAGAATTTAAGTCGGGATGGAGATGCGATATCCATTGCAGGTGCAGTCCCAAAGGAGATATGGTTGGATTTAACTCAACACACACAGGAAGCCGACAAGTGTATCTAATGAAATTGAAGGATGATTAGGTTGAAAAAAAATTACTGTATGAACGTGAGAATATAAATAGCTCCGGGTTTTAACCCGGAGAGAAAATATTGAAGATTAATGTGTTTTAACCCAAATATATATATTGGCTAAGGCCGATTAATTTCATGGTTAAATTACACGGGATAAATCCCGAGCCTAATTATATAAAAAAATAAAGGCTTTAGCCTTTGAATTAAAGTAATATCCAATCTTTAAAAGGAGTAAAATTAAATATTTAATAGATATGAAGAAAGTCTTATATGGTTTGATAATTAGTCTGGTGCTATTTTCTTGCCAACAAAAGCAAACAAGCGAAACAGCTCCAAAAACTGAGGAAGCAAAAGGTAATGAAGAATTCCCTTTCTTTATTCCAGATGAGAAACCAGACCGTCCGTTAAGTGCAGCTGTGAAAAGAAACTATGAGGCATATGAACATATTCGTCCTGAGGCTTCAGAACTTTACACGCAATTTAAATACACCAAGCTAAAGGGTTTTGATTATAATGGCGGTGATGGAACCATTACTCGCCGCGATCCATCAAAAGTAATCTTCGAAAACGGTAAATACTACGTTTGGTACACCGGACGAAAATCGCCGGTAAGACCAGTAGGAATGTCAAGGGCAAAAGAAGCTACTGACGTGATTCCATCAGCAGATTGGGATTTATCGGATATTTGGTATGCCACCTCCGAAGATGGTTTTACCTGGGAGGAGCAGGGTATTGCCGTTCCTCGTCCTCCAAAGCCAGAACCGGGTTGGCGTTCGGTAACCACAACGGATATTTTAAAATTCAAGGGTAAGTACTATCTATATTTCCAGGCTTTTATGGAAGCCAGCGGTTTGCGTGGAGATTTCTGTCCGGTTTCTGTAGCCTGGGCTGATTCTCCGGACGGACCATGGCATCATACTGGTAAAATCGTCATTCCAAACGGACCTGAAGGTTCGTGGGATCAATATTCTATTCATGATCCATATCCATTGGTTCATGATGGTAAAATATACTTGTATTACAAAGGCGACTTCGATAAACGTAAAGAATTTAAACCTTCTAAGATACGTATGCAAGGTTTGGCCATTGCCGAAGACCCACTGGGACCTTTCGAGAAACATCCTTTAAACCCAGTAATTAACTCAGGTCACGAAACTACTTTGTTCCCATTCCGCGAAGGTGTGGCTGCCATTATACAACGTGATGGACAGGAGCATAATACCATTCAATATGCCAAAGATTGGGTGAATTTTGAAATTGCTTCTATCACAGAAATGTTGCCTGTAGCAGCAGGGCCTTATGTGCCGGATGCTTTTACAGACACCAAAGATGGGAGAGGAATTACCTGGGGTATTTCACATGTTATTAATGCCGACGGAAACTGGAATCACACTTGTTTGGTTCGCTTCGATTGTGACTTAAGCCAGGATGTTGATGACCAGGACATGAAAAACCATTATTATAACTACGGTTTGGAGTATCTATTTAAACATGGTTTAAATGGAAAGCAGAAACAACGCATTAAAGAACAGACACAGAAACTTAAAGATAACGAGTAGTGAGCTCTAAAAACTGTGTTCTATTTTGAGGAGTTACGCAACGGGTCTGGATGAATGCCTTGTGTACAGTACCGTTCCAGACCTGACAAAATAATAAGGATGTAAATATGCCTGGAGGGATTATAAATCAAACCAACGCATCACCAAACTAATTAGATATGCGCAGTGAATTTGCGTCGCCTGTCTGCCAACAGGCAGGGAAGTTCTATCGGACAAAAGAGTTTTAATGATTTTTCATAATGTGATAGTAAAACAACCTAATATGTTACGAACCATTTTTTTATATACTGTAATTTTATTTTTGGGAATAAGAGTCTCATTCGCTCAGGAACGTCCCAACATTGTTTGGATAACTACCGAAGATAATTCGGCACGTTGGTTAAGATTATACGATGCCGAAAACGGTGTACCCATGCCCAATGTGGAGAAACTTGCCGATCATGGTATTGTGTTTAACAATGCTTTCTCCAATGGAGCCGTTTGTTCTGTAGCACGAAGCACGCTGTTAAGCGGCTGTTATGCTCCACGTGTTGGAAGCCAGTTTCATCGTCATGCATTTGCTGTGCCTATACCTGAAGGTTCAAAAACTTATCCTGAATACTTTAAAGAAGCAGGCTATTATACTGCCAACTGCCATAAAGAGGATTACAATTTTAAAGTAAGCAATATTTGGGACGAAAGTTCCAGGAAAGCCACTTACAAAAACAGAAAACCAGGTCAGCCATTTTTTCAGGTTTGGAGTTTGCACGATACGCACGAGAGCAGAATGCACAAACTGCTGGACGATCGTGATGAAGCAACTTTAATTACAAAGCCAAATTCGGTTCAGCTATATCCATATCATCCTAATACACCTGCATTCAAAAAATCGTATGCACATTATTACGACAAGCACAGGGATGATGATCAGCGAATTGGGAAATTATTAAAGCAATTGGAAGACGATGGTTTGATGGATAAAACCATCATCTTTTATTATGGCGACCATGGCGGTACTCTCCCTCGCTCAAAAGGATATATCTACGAAAGCGGTTTACAGGTTCCGTTTGTCGTTTACATTCCAGAAAAATGGAAACATCTTTTTCCGGCTCAAATTGGTTCAAGAGTGGATGGATTTGTGAGTTTTGTTGATTTTGCTCCGACAGTATTAAACCTTGCAGGCATCAAAGTACCTGAGCAAATGGACGGAAAGCCTTTCCTGGGAAAAGGAGTATCATTAGATGAACTCAACAAAAGAGAAGAAACTTTTGGGCATGCCGATCGCTTTGACGAGAAATATGATTTAGTACGTAGCTATCGCAAAGGAAAGTATAAGTATATGAGAAGCTACCAGCCTTTTAATATGGATGGTTTGTTTAATGATTATCGCTATAAGCAAATTGGATATAAAGAGTGGAGAGCACTTTACGATGCGGGAAAATTGAATGACGTACAAAAAGCGTTTTTTGAAAAACGTGCACCCGAAGCATTATACAATATTGAAACAGATCCGCACGAGATCAATAACCTGGCAAATGAACCTGTTTATGCAGAAAAGCTTAAAGAAATGAGGACTTTATTGTTGGATAAGGTACAATCATTACCTGACCTAAGTTTTTATCCTGAACCTTATCTTGAAAAAGAAGCTGGGTCAAACCCTGTTAAGTTTGGTTTAGCGCATAAAGCTGATATTGAAGAATTAATAGCCATTGCCGATTTACAGTTGCTGCCATACAAAAAAGCGAAAAGCGGAATTAAAAAAGCATTGAAGTCTGCAAATCCCTGGAAACGTTATTGGGGAATTATCGTTTGCAGTGCGTTTGACAAGGAAGCCGAAGCCTTTGTTCCACAAATCAAAAAGATGTTGGATAATGATGCAGAAAATCTTGTCAGGATGAGAGCTGCAGAAAGTTTGGCTTTGATAAATGGAGATAATCCCGTTTCTGCGTTCGAGAGTTTGTTAAAAGGAAACCAGAATCCATTAGAAATATTGCTAATACTAAACTCGGCAACCTTACTGGAAACACTGAATCCCGATTTACAATTTAAGTTTGATGCCGAGGCATTGCTAAAAACAGCTGAAGGTGATAAATACAAAAGTGATTGGATTGGAAGACGAATTGAGTTTTTGAGTAGGTAGAATAAATTGGTGTTATATAATCTAGAAATTAACACGGGATAAATCCCTTGCCTGGTTATAAAAATATGGAACTTAATAGTAAATATTGTTTATCAAGAAATCAGTAAAATAAAATCTATATAAAATGAAACAAAAGAATATTAACATACTGGTGCTAATATCTTTGTTGTATTCTGTGTGTACTTTATCAGTCGCACAAAAGGATAAAGATTATGCGAACGACTATTTTAGGCAAGATGTGCAAGACTACGGCGCACAGAATGCCAATCCACTAACCTATGACCTTAGCGGGCACTTATGGAAAATTCAGGGAACGCTTCCAGGAAGAGGATTGGAAGAGGGATTCCCGGAAATTAGTTACGACCATATGGGAGATGCGCTTAACTGGGCTCCAGCTCATGTTCCGGGTGATGTATTTTCCGACCTTTGGCGAATAGGTCGTATTGATGACCCGCACTTCGGGAGAAACAGTACCAAAGCAAAATGGGTTAATGAATATGAATGGTGGTACTTAAGGATCTTCAACGTGCCTAAAGAAATGGAAGGCAAAAATGTTGAAATAACTTTTGACGGGGTAGACTATGCTTGCGATGTATTTCTAAACGGAGAACTATTAGGTTCTCATGAAGGTATGTTTACCTCTTTCTCTTTTGAGATTACTGACCTCATAAGCTATGAGCAGAAGCGCCGTGGTAGAAATATTTTAGCAGTACGACTGCACCCTGCTCCCAGGAGATATAGCCAGGTAGCAGGTAGAAAGCCAGCATGGCATGGCGATTATTGGGTGGATCTTGTTCCTACGGGAATTTGGAAGCCTGTAAGATTGGAAGCTTACGAAGATGCTAAGGTGAATGATATCTACGTTCAAACTACGCTGGGGAAAAAGAACTCCGCCGATTTAGATATCCAACTTGAAGTTGAAAACCCAGGTAAAACAGAAAAAACAGTGGATATTGAGATTGATGTTCAAGGTGAAAACTTCAAATCTAAATCGTACACCACTACCATCAAACAGACATTAGCCCCTGGTATAAACGAGATTAAAACTAAAATTCATGTGCCTGATGCTAAACTTTGGTATCCTTGGGATTTAGGAGACCAGAATTTATATTTAGCGAATGTTTCTTTAAAAGGCAGCCAAGATAAAGAACTTCATACCGATTCTAAACTTTTTGGTATTCGCGAAATTAAAATGGAGATGAACCCTGGTTATACCAAAGATGAGGTTGAAAATCCATGGACAGTGATGATTAACGGTAAGCGCCACTTTATGCGTTCGGGTACCTGGGGTGGACCACCAGATATTTTTTTCGGACGTGCTTCTAACGAAAAGTACGAAGAGTTAATCAGATTGGCCAAAGAAGGTAATATGAACAACTTGCGTATCTTCGGATGGCACCCAACTGAAATTCCATATTTCTATGAGCTTTGCAACAGACAAGGTATCACTGTTTGGCAGGATATTCTTCCTATTGCAAGTTTGTCGTTGCCGAAAACAGAGGAGTTTAAAAATGCGATTTTCTCTGAAGCTATCTCTGTGGTGAAGGACTTGCGCAATAACCCTTGTATGGTGATTTTAGAAGGTGGAGAAGAAATATTGATGACAGCTTCTGATCCCGTGCATAACCTGAATTTAATGAAAGAGTTGGGTGAGGTGGTTAAGCCATACTCCAACTTGCATTATGTGCCTGTTTCGCCATTAAGCGACCATATTGGTAAAGAGTTAGGGTTTAAACCCAAAGAGAGTATTCACGCCAATGGTTTATTTTATAGCGAAGGAAGAAGAAATACAGAGCAATTCTTTAATAAGCAGGATTATGCTGCTGTGGCTGAGTTAGCCATCTCATCGTGTCCTAATGTTGAAAGCATTAAAAAGTTTATCCCAGAAGACGAACTTTGGCCTCCGGGACCAAGTTGGGGACATCACTGGACTGACTTTGATACGTTCAGAACGCTTAACTTTGAAATTGTTGGTTCTCAATGTACAGGTAGTATGCAAGAATTTGTTGATGCAACTCAAATCGCGCAGGGTGTTATTTTTCAGTATGGACTAGAGTACTATCGAAGAAGAAAACCAAAGTCGAGTGCCATTTGTATTTGTCACTACATCACCTTTGCACCAGATATGAAATGGGGAATTGTAGATTACTACCAACAACCTAAAATTTCGTACAGCTACGTAAAAAATGCTTTCCAGCCTTTATTAGTTTCGCTTCAGCACGACAGACGTCGATGGTTGCCGGGTGAACAGTTCGAAGGTAAAATATGGGTAGTTAACGATTTCTACAAAGAATTTAAAGCATGTAAAGTTGATGTCGTATTCCTTGATAACAACAAAAAAGAGGTAAGTAGAGAAACTATTAATATTGGAAATATCAATGGAGACAGCTCTAAAGAATATGCTACAGTTAACTGTAAAGTACCAGGCAAATTGGGCGATAAATTCTTTGTTGAATTAGAGATGCGTGACAAATCTGGTGAAGTAGTATCCGTAAATGACTATTTGTTACTGGTAGGTGATGAGAAGGTGGACTTACCACGATTAAGAGAGATTGGACAAGAGGCTATTGATAAAAAAGAGAAATACGGTCCGCACAATTACTTCAGATACTTTGAGGGATTAAATGGAACAAGAGGCGTAAAACAGGCAGATGAGGAAATGCCGGTTGTAAAGGAGTTTGCAAGATAAAGACAGGGCATGCGTTGAGACAGGGCATGCCCTGTCTCAATCTAAAAAAATACAAACACAATGAAAGATTTAATTATTTTAGTTACTGCAGCTTTAATATTGAGTTCATGTAATTCTATAGAAAGCCAAACAACTCAACAAGCCAAACATTTCGAACCTACCTGGGAATCGTTAAAACAATACGAATGCCCTACCTGGTTTCAGGATGCTAAGTTTGGTATTTATACTCACTGGGGCGTTTATTCGGTACCACAAAGTCCTGGTCATACCGACTGGTACGGAACCAATATGTACAAAAGTTGGAGTGGTAGTCATAAGTTCCATTTGAAAGAATATGGCGCATTAGATGAGTTTGGCTACAAGGATTTCATCCCCATGTTTACTGCCGAAAAGTTTAATGCCGAAGAGTGGGCAGATTTATTTGTAGAAGCGGGGGCTCAGTTTGCAGGTCCGGCAGGGGAGCACGCTGATGGTTTTTCTTTATGGGATTCAGAAATAAATCCTTGGAACTCGGTAGACATGGGACCCAAACGTGATGTGGTGGCCGAAATGGAGAAAGCAATCCGCAAGCGTGGAATGAAATACGTCGTTAGCCTGCATCATTCCTGGTTATGGGGATGGTTCCCAACCTGGATGGAAGGTACGGATTGTTACAACGATCCCGAAGAAGGTTCGCTTTATGGCGAAAAACTCCCGGAATCGGCCTGGAAAGTAAAAGGTGCAAAAGGATATTACAACGTAGACCCAATGCCAAGCGAAGAGTTTGAGCATGTTTGGTTAGAAAAAGTAAAAGAAGTAGTGGATAACTACAATCCTGATTTACTTTGGTTCGATAACCGTATTCAGATTCTTTCGGAAGATGTACGTCGCCAAATGATGGCCTATGCATACAACAATGCAGCTAAAAAAGAGCAGGAATTTGTTTTAACCTTCAAACGCCCTGACTTTCCCTTAGGAACAGGAACCGTGGATTTAGAGCGCTCGCGTATGCCAGAGATTTATCCTGAACCATGGTTAACCGATAATTCCATTTCGCAGAAAACATGGAGCTGGGCTACGGATATTAAATTGTATTCAACCAACCGCTTAATTGACGACCTGGTTGATATCGTAAGTAAAAATGGATGTTTATTGCTAAATATTGCTCCTCATCCTGATGGCAGTATTCCTGAAGACCAAAAGCTGGCGCTTCGTGAAATGGGTAAATGGTTAAAGTTAAATGGAGAAGCTATTTACGAAAGTCGTCCATGGATAAAATATGGTGAAGGACCAACAGAAACACTTACAGGGCATTTAGCCGACCAAAAGTTTGATGGTTTTAGCGATGAGGATATTCGTTTTACAATGCGTGATGGTCAATTATATGCCATTGCCATGGGATGGCCCGAATCAGGTGTTCTTCCAATTAAAACATTAAGTGCAACACTATTTAATACCCCGATAAAAGATGTGGAGTTAATTGGGCACGAAGGAAAATTAAATTGGGAACAAAAAAAGAATGCTTTGGAAATTCAGCTTCCTGATACAAAACCGTGCGAACATGCTTTTGTATTTAAAATCAATAGATAATATTTAATATGAGAGGTTTAGTAATGGCATCGCTGTTTTGGTTTCTATGTGCTGCACTTTCTGCTCAGCCTAAAGTGCCAGGCAAAAAATGGGAAAAAGTAGATGCTTTAAGCGATGAGTTTAACGGTTCCGAAATTGATGAAAAGAAATGGAATTTAGGTCCTGACGGTCATCCTGATTTGAATTGGAAGGGGCGTTCACCGGCACTCTTTCAGAAAGGGAGTTTCGGTATCGGTAATGGATACTTAACTATTGAAGTTGGCAAATTATCCGAACCTGTGATAGATAATTCGTATGCAAAACCCATTACTTATCTTTATCATGGAGGTATCTTACGTTCATTTGTTACATCTTCTATTGGCCATTATTACGAATACCGAATGAAGATGAACAAAACCGAAATGGGTGGTGGGTTTTGGTTGTGTCATTCAGGTACTTGTGGAGATAAAACAGAAATAGATATTACTGAATCGGTAGGACAACTCACTGAGAAAACGCATAAATGGGCTTATGATTGGGATCAGATTATGCACTCCAATGCCATTCACCGAAAAACCGAATGTAATGAGTCGAAACGTGACCAGGCTAAAATGACGCCACCAACCAAAAATTCGGAGCGTTTTTACACCTATGGCTTCTATTGGAAAAGTGCAACGGAACTTATGTTTTACCTGGATGGGGAATATGTGTACACCTTAACTCCGCCTATTCTATTCGATAATGACTTGTTTTTACAGTTTTCAATTGAAGCGTACGATTGGAATCCAATTCCGGAAAAAGGAAGCAAGGTAGCTACAGCAAGCAAAGAAGATAGAACAACTTATATCGATTACATCAGGGTTTATAAGTTAAACAATAAATAAGCAGATTATTAAAGTATTGAATATGACTAAGCAATTTTTTATTTCTCTTTCACTATGTGTTTTCGCCATATTACATTCGGTATCAGCACAAAGTAGTATTTCGGGAACGGTAAGGCATGCCGACACCATGAACCCAATTCCTAACGTGCTCATCACAAACCTGGATAAAACGATTCAGTTAAGAACGGATATTGATGGAAGGTTTTCGATAGAACTGAAAAACGAAACTTCAATTCGATTGGTGTTCGATAATCCATTGTTTGTTGTAAGCGAAAAGCAGTTAACAGCTTCAGACAAAGAGGTCGAAATACTTCTGGCTCCTCGTAAGATGAGTGCTGCCACAGCACGGTGGCTCACGTACATCGAAACACAGAAAGCGTACGACAAAGTTGATTTTAAGGAGAATGATGGATGGCAGGTTGAATTTGAACAGGAACAGTTAAAAGGCGATTTTGCGGTAGATACCACCATGATTCGACGTGACCCTAGTGCAGTAATTAAAGTTGGAAAGCTGTATTACAACGATTATACACGTGGTACAAGGTATCGCCCAAATGGCGAGGAAAAATTCTTCCCGTGGGATGAGTGCGATATTTGGTATGCTACCTCGAAGGATGGCTACACGTGGAAAGAACAAGGTCCTGCGGTATTACGTGGCGAAAATGGACAGTTTGATGATGCCTCGGTTTTTACCCCTGAGATATTGGCTCATGATGGAATGTTTTACTTGGTGTATCAATGTGTTCAAAACCCCTATGTGCATAGAGTAAAAAATACCGTAGGCATGGCTGTGGCAAGTTCGCCCGATGGGCCCTGGAAAAAACTATCTGAACCCATTTTACGCCCAACCAACAACGGCGAGTGGGGCGAAGGCCATGAAGATGAGGTATTGAAAAAAGGTGATTTTGACAGCCACAAAGTGCACGACCCTTGTCTGTTATATTACAATAATAAGTTCTATTTGTATTATAAAGGTGAAAGAATGGGCGAAGAAAAAATGCATGGACAAAGAGAAATTAAGTGGGGTGTTGCCATTGCCGATAATCCAACAGGTCCGTACATAAAATCGGTACATAACCCTGTAACAAATAGCGGACACGAAGTTTGTGTTTGGCCTTACAAGGGTGGGATTGCCCTAATTCACACCGATGATGGCCCCGAAAGACACACCATTCAATGGTCGCCGGATGGGATAAATTTTGAAGTAATGGGAACCATTGGTAAAACACCAAAAGCTTTTGGAATTTACCGAACAGAGGAACATGACAAAAGCCCAACCAGAGGAATACGCTGGGGCTTGTGTCACAAATATGGTGGTGATCATTGGAGAACAGGATATAACTATATTCAAAGATTTGACACAAAAGAGAAAAAATAAGTACTCAGTTGGCAGTTGATTTACATGGCTTAAAAAAGGAATATGGTGAAAGGAAGAAGGAAAATGGAGATGGAAAAAAATTACGTATATAAATCAAGCCCTGTAAGCGTGATATGTAATAGCCTAGGGTGTAGCGCAGTGAAGTCCTGGGTGCAGTTAATAATTGAAACCGATACATCACAAATTGTATAAAAAGCACTAAGAAAATTTGCATCGCCTGTTTGCCAACAGGCAGGGAAAATGTTATCCCAAACTTTAAACCCAATACCTTTCAACTTTATAACTGATTAATAAATAGAATAAAAATGAAAATATTAAATAACATACTCTTAGCATTTTCCATACTTGCCATATCAAGTTGCACAGAGGTAAATGAAGAGAAAAAACAAACTAAATACGAACCTAACTTCGAATCCTTAAGCCAGCACGAAGCTGCGCCCGAGTGGTTTCAGGATGCCAAACTGGGTATGTACTTCCATTGGGGGCCATATAGTGTGCCTGCTTATGGTTCGGCCTGGTACCCTGCCAATATGTACTTAAAAGGCAATCGGGTAAACGAATTTCATGAAAAGAATTTCGGTCCAATAGAAGAGTTTGGATATGAAGATTTTATCCCCATGTTTACAGCAGAGCATTTTGATGCAGAGAACTGGGCAGATTTGTTTCAGATGACAGGAGCAAAATTTGCTGGTCCGGTAGCACAACATCATGATGGTTTTGCCATGTGGGATAGTAAAGTTAATCCTTGGAATTCAGTTGATATGGGGCCGAAGCGTGATATTACAGGCGAGATGTTTAAAGCGCTTCGTAAAAGAAATATCAAAACCATAGCTACCTTACACCATGCCCGTAATGGTCAGCGTAATAAAAATACCCCGGAGTATTGGGGTAAAAATGGTTTTAACAGTCATTATCCATATCACCCTGAATTGCCTACGGCAACTACCGATCCTAAACTTCGTAAGCTGTTCGGGAATTGGGAAAATATAGATGATTTTAACCAGTACTGGCTCGATCAGGTTGAGGAAGTGGTTGATCGATACCAGCCGGATATTCTTTGGTACGACTCGTGGTTGAATATGATTCCGGAACAAAAAATAAATGAAATGGTGGCTTATCATTTCAACAGTGGGCTAAAAAACAAGCAGGAAGTGGTAGTTTGCAGCAAACACCAGGATATCCCATGGGAATATGGAGTGGATGATATGGAGCAAGGTGGACGCAGAGACATTTACCCCTTACCATGGATGACGGATATTACATTGGGAGAAAGCCGTTGGATGTATGTTGAAGGAGAAAAGTATAAAGATGCGGCTTTGGTGGTTCGTAATATGATTGATGTATGGAGTAAAAACGGAACCGTATTATTGAATGTGTCTCCGCGTGCTGATGGTATTATTAACCGGGAGCAGCGTGATATTTTAAAAGATATTGGCGCTTGGATGGAAGTGCATGGTGAAGCCGTTTATGGTACACGTCCGTTTCATATTTTTGGTTATGGTACTGCCAATGCTTCAGACGCTTCTCATGATGGTCAGTCGGCTAAAATTAAATACACAGCAAATGATGTTCGTTACACTGTTGCCAAAGATAAAAAGTCGATGTACGTATTCTTTTTAGGCGTACCTAAAGGTGGAAAAGCCATTAAGATGAGAGCTATTGGAGGTTTTCACCGTAACCAACCACCTTCCCCCATTAAAAATATAACGCTTATGGGATCGGATGCAAAAGTAGAGTGGAAACTTACACCACAAACATTGTTAATCAACATGCCCAAAGTTGAATACAACGAAATTGCCACGGTTCTTAAATTGGAGCTGGAGTAAATGAAAAATTGCCTGTTATAAATTAGCAATATGTTTTTCCAGGTTTTCAGAACGCTCGAGGCTCATTTTTTTACGAATACGGGAACGGGAAATATGAACACTATGTGGCGCGATATTTAATATTCGCGCCATTTCTTTTGTGCCGAAATTGAGTTTAATAAGGGCACAGTGTTTCTGTTCTGTAGAACTAAGGTTGGGGAATTTTGCATTCAGTCGGCTGTAAAAGGCTGTGTTCACCTCAGTAAAGCGCAGATTAAATTCATCCCACAGGTCTTTGGATCCTTTCTGATATTTGGCTTGCAAGGGTTTGTAACTTCCGGGCGCATCATTTTTTATGGCCTCTAATAATTCATCAATGGCAGTGTCTTTGTCTATCATCTGTAGCGCATAGGAGGTAAGTTCCTTGCTTTTTACCTCCATCTCTCCCTTTATCTTTTCTTCCGTAAGTTTTGATTCTAGTTCATTGTTTTTCTTTTCAAGAAGTGTTCTGTTAAGTTTTAGTCGCATACGGATCACTAACACGGCAGTACCTCCAAGTAATAAAGCCAAGGCCAAAATGATGATAAGCCTGTTTTTAACCTGTTCCTGATATTTTATTTCCTTTTCCTGCAAAGAGATGTAAATATCTTTTTCTTTTAAAGAATTAAGGTAAGAATCCTTAATTTCAAAAAGCTCACTGTTGGCGCTAAGCTGAAGTTGAATCAAGCTGTCTCTGGTTGCTTGAGACTGGTGCAGGAATTTATAAGCGATAGTTTGCCGGTTTTGCTTTTTATAGATTTCAGAAAGCTTTAATAACGCATCTGGTAACAAGTAATAATTAGAGTTGTTTTTATGAATATATTTATGGCATTGTCGGTAGTAATATATGGCACTGTCAATATGATTCATGCTGTGATGAATATCCCCCAGATAAGAGTATATATTTGCTCTGTAAGATATTTTTTTCCTTCGGTTTCTTTTTGGGCCTTATATAGGTGCTGCTTGGCTTCTTCAAATTGTCCCAGCTGGGAGAGAACTTTTCCTCGTTCAGCATCTAAAAATGGAAAGGATATATCCTGGTTTTTATACTGATTTTCGATGATAAAACAGGAATCAATGTAGTGTAATGCTCTGGTGTAATTGCCCAAATTTCGTTGACGTATAGCCATATTCATGTAGCTGGCTATTAAATTAGATGCATACTCAGGATTATGCTTGGGTGTTTTTTGAGCTATTAGTAAAGACTGCTCCAGATGCTGCAATGCCGCATCATCCAAATTGTAAAACTCATATAGTTTACCCAGTCGTCTGTGTATTTTTGTTTCCTCGGTCAGATAGCTTCCTTCCTTTGAAAGATATAATGCTTCCCATAAAAAATCAAAGGAAAGACTATATTTTCCAATGTTTTTGTTTTTGTCGGATTGGGAAATGAGCGTATTAATGATCTTGATCGTATCTCCATTATTTCTTAATAGTCTTTTTTGAGTCTTTAATAAGAGTTTTGTTTCGCTCGTATCTTCCAGGTTATTATGTGTCTCCGTTTTTTTGCCTTGTGTATATACGTCAGGTTTGTCTTGTATAGTTTTAAAACCTGATATAGGGGCTAATATCAAAATAATTAGGGGGTAAAATAATTTTATTTTAAAGTTTAAGTGATTGAAATATAGCATTGTATTGAGTTGTTCTGTTCAGTTTATAAAGATATTTAAAATTACGCATGTTCATTTAAATAGTATAATAAAAAATAGTACTGTATAGAATTTGTATATTGATTTAGATCGTTCTTGTCATCCTATTGAAGTATTTTTGAATAGTTAATTAGAGATTGATCTACAGCGTGTTTAATGCTGTTGGGAAATCATAAAAACGTTAGTTTATGCGATTTAAATTATCCATACTTTTAGTTTTAATATGTTCTGCTCTAAGTGCTCAGAAAACAATCAACAAGCCGAATGTTATTTTAATACTTACCGATGATCAGGGAATAGGAGATTTGGGTTGTCATGGAAACCCCTGGCTTAAAACACCCAATCTTGATTCATTTTACAATAACGCAGTTCGTATGACCGACTTTCATGTAAGCTCGGTTTGTACTCCTTCACGCGGTGCTATCATGACCGGGCTTTATCCTATTAATAATGGTGCATGGGCCACTTATAAAGGACGCGATGCCTTATCCGGAAATGCCATGACCATGGCTGATATATTTAAAGCCAATAACTACACCACAGCCATGTTTGGGAAATGGCATCTTGGAGATAATTATCCGGTGCGACCCACCGATTGTGGTTTTGATGTCGCTATTCAGCATAAAGCGGGTGGTGTAGGTGAGCTTTCTGACTATTGGGGAAATACCTATTTTGATGATGTGTATTTTGTGAACAATACACCAAAACAGTTTGAAGGTTACTGCACGGATGTATGGTTCAACGAAGCCATAAAATTCATGGATAACCATCATGATAAACCGTTCTTTATTTATTTACCAACCAATGCCCCTCATGGTCCGCATTATGTGGCTGAGAAATATGCAGAACCTTATAAGTCCTTGGTAGGTGAAAAAATAATGAGTGCCGAGTTTTATGGTATGATTTCTAATATCGATGAGAATTTTGGGAAGTTGGAGAAATATCTAAAAAAGAAAAAAATAGCGGATAATACCATTCTGATATTTATGACCGACAATGGTACTCATTATGGGGTAAGTGCGGATGGAAAACTTGGATGGAATCATGGTTTTAGAGGTCGGAAAGGTGGAAAACAGGAAGGCAGCCACAGGGTTCCGTTTTTTATTAGATGGAAGGATGGAAAGATCAAGGGAGGTAAGGATATTGATGAAGAAACGGCTCATGTCGATTTAATTCCAACACTGGCAGCCCTGTGTAAACTGGAAATTCCTCAAGCTAAGAAACTTGATGGTATTGATTTTTCTCCTTTACTGACGGATAAAAAGGCGAAGTTAAAAGATAGGACCATTTTTGTGCATAATCGTCAGGATTGGCGGCCACCTACTGATGTGGATAAAACGTGTATCATTAAGGATGAATGGCGTTTGGTGGATGGAAAAGGATTGTACAATATCGAACAAGACAGGGAACAGCGCCTTGATCTATCTGCACAGCATCCGGATATTAAAGAAGAAATGCTTAAAAATAATGCTGCTTTCTTGAGATTGGTAAAAACGAATCCTGTCTATCATGAGCTTCCGGTTAGTATTGTGGGTAATGATATTCAAAAGGAGATTACCTTAACCATACAACATGCCATTGGCGAAGGGCGCGGAATATGGAAGGCAGAACAGGTGGCAGCCGGTATGAAGAATAGTAATAACAAACATTCTATTGAAGTTGAAAAAGCCGGTTTGTATATCATTGAATGCAGACGCTGGCCTAAAGAATGTCCGGGACCGATTTGGGGTATTCCTTCAAAAAATCCCAAGGATTTTTACACTTACAAAACCATTAAACCGCAAAAAGTACGAATTCAGCTGGCGAATCAAATTCATGAAAAAGAAATAGTTGGCGATGAAGAGGCGGTTGTTTTTAAATTATACCTGCCCAAAGGCAAAACTTTGTTGGTGAACGATTTTATTGAAGGCCGGGAAAAATACGGTGTTTATTATACCTACATAAAACCAGTAGGAAAAGAATAAAGATTTAATATCTACTATGAAAAATTTACTATTTATATTGTTGTTGAGTGTCTCGTTTTCGGTTACGGCCCAGAAACCGGCTGTATGGTTAATCAGCGACGGAGGAGATAAAATCAATGATCCCGATGATATATCGGCAGTAGCCAGTTATCTGTTGATGTCGAATATGTTCGATACCAAAGCCATTGTGATGGGCAGTACAGTTCATCCCTGGAATAAAAACACAGCCGATCAGGGCCAATGGGCTATGGATACCTATGGCAAAGCTTATGCAGCTGATCTTATTAACCTAAATAAATACATTGGTGGATTTCAAAAACAATTGCGTTTTATGGAATCCTCAGTGAAAGGACAGGGCGTAAATTTTAAGTGGGACAAATCATATGATTTAAAAAAGTACCCAAGTATTCTGGCACTTTATAAGGAGTTGGAAAAAACAAAAGGAATCTTAAATATTCTATGTTATGGGCCGTTAACGGAGCAAGCTATTTTAGTTAGTTACTGTTTAAAACAACAGCGAACCGATTTACTGAGTAGAGCACGGTTTATCAGTCACTGGACAAGTTCGAATTTTCATGTAGGAACAGAAAAAAATCCTGAACATACCCACAATTGTTTTGGGGATCCAATGGCGTGTGATTATATGAAAAAGATGGCTTTGAATGGACTGTTTAAATTTTACGAATGTGGCGGAATCGGACAATATGGAATTGTGGAAGGAGGACAAAAGGGAAAAGCTTATTACGATCAGTTTTATGAGAGTAATCTGGGCAAAATATTCAGAGATGGTAAGTTTAACAAAAATAGAGTAGATGATTCAGACTGCGCTACCTATTGGGCTTTGCTGGGTAACTATGGTGTTTCGCTAAACGCTATAGCGGATAATGGTTTAAACTATCCCGAAGTAGAAAAACGTAATGAAGAGGCTTTTGCCCTTCATGCCAGAGATATGAGAGATGAGTTATTACGTCGATCCAATGCCGCCGCAGGATACGATCCCAATGCCATAAAAGTGGATATCATTGTTCCTGAGCATGGTATGGCTGATCCGCATGCCTGGGTAGAGAATGATACATTGTGGTTTATTTGTGGTCATGATCAAAGCTGGGAGCCTAAAGGTTCATTCCCAATGGATAGATGGGAAATATGGTCTTCCACCGATTTACGCACCTATAAATATCACAATAGTATTTTACCTAAAAATACCTACATAGGTGATAAACCCAACTGTTGGGCTGGAGATATAACCAAACGTAATGGTAAATACTATTGGTTTTTCTCCAACAGAAATATAAACACCGGAGTAGTTGTTGCCGATCAAATTAATGGAAATTATAAAGACTTGTTGGGTAAACCTTTACTTCCGAAGGATATTGTTCCGGAACATCCGTACGATCCGGAAATATACGAAGCTGAAGATGGACAATACCATATTATTTTTGGTGTTGGTAAATATTATATATCTACGCTATCGGAGGATATGAAAAGTCTGGAAACGGAACCGCAACAAATTCTTATCAAGGATAAAGAGGGTAAGCCATACAGAACGGAAGACAAACCAACGCTTTTCAAGAGAAATGAAAAGTATTATCTGGTATTTGGTTCTCGTTATGCCATGTCTGATAATTTATATGGACCTTATACTTTTGAAGGTGCTTTCTTAGATGGAGGTCACACCAGCTTTTTTGACTGGCACGGTCAGAAATATGTATTGCAGGAAAATCATGATATATGCGCTTTTTATCGGGGAGCCAGTTTAAAACCCGTATTTTTTAATGAAGACGGAACGGTTCGGATTCCTAAAAGCGACAGTTGGTATCCTGGTCCGGGGCGTCCTTTCCGTTTTGATAACAGTACCATGGGGTGGAAAGCCTTACGCGGTTCAAATATATATATGAATGACGGTGTGTTATCGGGTAAGATCAACGAACCAAAAGCTTTAATTCAAAGTGCACCATGGTTATTTACAGATACCGAAGGTTGTTCTAAAATTAAAATAAAAATAAGAAACGGAAGTCATGCAGGTCTGTTACGGATAGCCATTTTTTCGAGAGATATGGATGGTGATTTTTGGAAGGAATGCACGGAACCTGTGGAGTGGGATAAGCAAGATTGGATCACGTTGCCAATATCTTCAAATGATACTGAGTTTAAAACCTATACCATTCAGCTGTCGAAATTTAAAGAAGTCAACGAAAAGTTGATGCAGATTGCTATTCAACCCGCTGCTAATACCTACAATGGAACCTGGGAAATTGATGAGCTTATCGTTGAATAAGGATTGGTGAAAGTGATTTGTAACATGTAAAGTTAAAACGAAATGAGGATGAAAAATTTGATTCAATATGTATTATGCGCTATAGGTGTAGCGAGTCTGGTATCTTGTTCAGATAAAAAAGGGGAGCCGGATGTACAGAAGCCTAACATACTTTACATCATGTCTGATGACCATTGTGCGCAAGCCATTGGGGCTTACAAAATGCGTTTAGCATCTTTGAATCCAACACCTGCAATTGATCGGATAGCCAAAGAAGGTATGTTATTTGAAAATGCCTTTTGCACCAATTCCATTTGTACCCCGTCGAGAGCCTCAATCATAACCGGGCAATATGGGCAGACCAATGGAGTGCTGGATTTAAGCGGTAGAATTGGCAAAGAAAAACAATATTTACCCAAAGAGATTAAAAAGCTGGGTTATGAAACGGCCATGGTTGGTAAATGGCACTTAAAAGAAGCGCCGGAAGGTTTTGATTATTATAATGTATTGCCGGGACAAGGCGATTATCATAACCCAACCTTATATGCTAAGTCAGGGGATAGTTTAACCTCCATACGTTTTGAAGAGGATTTGGTAAGAGAGGTATATGCCACTCAATACAAGGGCCATTCATCGGATGTGATTACGGATATAACATTAGATTGGTTAAAGAACAAAAGAGATCCATCGAAGCCCTTTTTTGTCATGCATCAATTTAAAGCGCCTCACGATTTTTTTGAATATGCAAAACGTTATGAGTCTTATTTAAGCGATGTGGAGATTCCGGAACCGGCGAGTATGAAGGATAATAAAAACAACGGTTCGGTAGCAACCCGGGGTTTAAACAATCAATGGACAGATACTATTGGTTCTTCAATTGGTCATCGTAATGTCATTCGTAATATGGGTATGCACATGGATATTGATCCAAACATTCCCGATCCCGAATACCAGCACCTGGCCTATCAGGAATACTTAAAGCGCTATCTGCGCTGTGTAAAGGGGGTTGATGATAATGTGAAACGACTGTTTGATTATTTGGAAGCGGAAGACCTGATGGATAATACGATCATTATTTATACAGGCGATCAGGGTTTTATGTTGGGAGAGCATGATTACATTGACAAAAGATGGATGTATGAAGAATCGATGCGTATGCCGTTTTTGGTGAGATACCCAAAATCAATAAAGGCCGGATCAAGCACCGATGCCATTGTTAATAACACCGACTTTGCGCCAACGATGATAGAATTAGCCGGTGGCACTGCACCGGATTATATGCAGGGGAACAGTTTTAAAACGATTTTAGAAACGGGCCGGGAACCTGATGGATGGAAGCAAGCCACCTATTACCGTTACTGGATGCATATGGCACATAAGCATAACAATCCGGCTCATTTTGGCATTCGTACAAAAAAGCACAAGTTGATCTTTTTTTATGGCAAGGATTATATGGATCGGAATACAAAAGCCCAGGAATGGGCCCATAATCCTGAATCGATGTCGGATTTTAAAACTATTCCCGCCTGGGAATTTTACGATTTAACCACTGATCCCAATGAAATGGACAATCGGTATGATGATCCGGCCTATAAGGATGTTATTGCTGATCTGAAAAATGAGTTACAGGATTTGAGAAAATCATTAAATGAAGACGATAAAAACTATCCTGAGATTCAGGAAGTCATTAAGAAACATTGGAATTAATAAATATTACCAATAAGAAATGAAAAATTTAATCATTATTATTTTAGCAGGAGTATTGTTTTCGTGTGCACCGAAACAACAACCAACTAAAGAACAAAGTGGTTTTCCCTTTAAACTTCCGCTGGAAAAACCGGATCGGGAAATGAGTGCAGCTATGGAGCGTATTTATACCGATTATTCTTCGCCGCAACCTCATGAAAACGAGTTGTTTTCTCAGTTTAAATATACGGAGCTGAAAGGCTTTGATTATAACGATCATGATGGAACGATATCACGCAGAGATCCTTCTAAGGTACTCTTGCATAATGGCAAATATTATATTTGGTATACCCACCGTCATACACCAACCCCACCGCAGGGAGCTGCTAAGTGTAACGATACGATTCCGTCAGCAGATTGGGATTTAGCTGAGATTTGGTATGCTACATCTACGGATGGATTTACCTGGGAAGAACAAGGCGTGGCCATTAAACGACCAGAGAAACCATTGGTAGGCTGGCGTGCCGTAACAACTACGGATATCCTGGAATGGAAGGGCAAATATTATTTGTATTATCAAGGATTTATGGAGGCCAGTGGTAAGCGTGGAGATGACTGTCCCGTGGCAGTATCATATGCTGATTCGCCGGATGGACCATGGACGCCATACAATAAAATAGTGATACCGAATGGAGGAGAAGGGGAATGGGATCAATACTCCATCCATGATCCATATCCATTGGTGCACAATGGTAAAATATATATCTATTATAAGTCTGATTTTAACGGTAAGCCACACTTGGTGCGTATGCAAGGATTAGCTACTGCCGACAACCCTTTGGGACCATTTACAAAACATCCTTTAAATCCGCTTATCACATCAGGGCATGAAACCTCGCTTTTCCCGTTTAAAGAAGGGGTGGCGGCCTTGGTTTATAAAGATGGCCCTGAGCACAATACGATTCAGTATGCCAAAGACTGGGTGAACTTTGAAATTGCTTCCATCACAGAGTTAATGCCTTACGCAGCGGCTCCCTATGTGCCAGATGCTTTTACCGATACCAAAGACGGCCGGGGAATTACCTGGGGAACAGCACACTTTATCAATTTAGGAGGTAAAGAAAAGTTTCACTCCATGTTGATCCGATTCGATTGCGATTTAAGCCTGGATGTTCATGACCCGGAGATGAAAGAGCATCGTGTTAAACATACCCCAGAAGAATATTTCCGTCAGGGATTGAGTCATAAACAGAAAAAAAGAATTGAACAGGAAAATAATAAGCTGACAAACTAAGGTTATCATAGTAGCGAATGAGATGTGTTTTTGTAATTAACCAGCGTACGATTTAAATTATCCAGTTCAGATTTGATTGTTGATTGAATGACAAAGCAAATTCTAGAAACATAACCTGCTATACCTGCTCAAATATTCCTTGAGAATTTATTTATAGGAGATATGAGCCTGTAATTTTATGCCGAAATAGGGTTATTACCCTATGATTGGATATATAATACCCCCAATGGATAAGTGGCAAACCATTTACTTAGTGCGTAATTAAAATTTTAAATGATGAACAAAGCAAAAAACATATTTAGGAGCTTATTTATTATTGGAGGTATTCTATTATCATCCTCATTATCTGCTAAAAAGAAAACCGAAGTAGCAAAACGTCCCAATGTAATTATTATCAATGTTGATGATGTGGGATATGGTGATCCTTCCTGTTATGGAGGAACCTTGTTTCAAACACCCAATATCGACAGGCTGGCCCGGGAAGGGGTAAAGTTTACAGATGGTTATGTAAGTGCACCCGTTTGTTCTCCCAGTCGTCATGGTTTGTTAACCGGAACCTATCAGCAGCGTTTTGGCATACAATGGAACCACGATACCTGGAACATGAAACACAGGGAAGGTGAACGTGTAGTGCCTGTGAAACATAAACATATCGATCAGGCTTTTGCGGATGCAGGTTATGTAACTGCCATGGCTGGTAAAATTAATATGGAAGATTTTCCAAAGACAACCTTTAATCAGCAGTTCTCTGTCACTTCCTCCGGCAGTCATTATTTCCCCGATGAAAAGGGTAAATATGCAGGTGTTGACGGAGCCCCAAAACCCAAAGGAGGCTGGACCATGACACAATGGGGGCCGGAAAGAGAAGGAGAAGAATATCTGACGGATAGATGCGGACGCCAGTGCATTGAGTTCATGGATGAACATAAGGAGACCCCGTTTTTCTTTTACCTGGCATTTAATGCTCCGCATACACCGCTGCATGCCAAAAAGGTAGATAAACCCCGCGTGGCACATATCCAATCAGAAGCGGCTAAGTTATATGCAGCCATGGTGTTGGCCATTGATGATAATGTGGGACGAATTCTTGATTATCTGGATAAATCAAAATTAAGAGAAAACACCATCGTGGTATTTTTAAGCGATAATGGTCCTGCTAATCCCGTTCACCTAAGTATTCCTAAATGGTGGCCCAAAGACTCACCATATCATGTGTTGGGACAAAGAGGTCCTTTATCCGGATTTAAAGGAAATTTTTGGGAAGCCGGAATCCGCATACCTTATATCATCAGCTGGCCCAGCCAATTGGAATCGGGGGTGGAATACCAGAAACCTGTGAGTACCCTGGATATTTACCCAACCATGTGTGCTGCAGCTGATGTTAAACTGCCAGAGAATACAACATTGGATGGTGTTAACTTAATGCCATACCTGAAAGGCAATTACACCGAAGATC
Organism: Saccharicrinis sp. GN24d3; assembly: GCF_052400645.1. Classification (NCBI taxonomy): domain Bacteria; kingdom Pseudomonadati; phylum Bacteroidota; class Bacteroidia; order Marinilabiliales; family Marinilabiliaceae; genus Saccharicrinis; species Saccharicrinis sp. GN24d3. The sequence goes on along the minus strand of NZ_JBQTGI010000022.1, from coordinate 6,556 downwards.
CTCATAAAGCTTTGTTTTGGTATGCCAACCGCATGGGCGCTGCCCGTATGGGTAAATGGAAGTTTTTAGTGGAGGATGGTGTTCACTATTTGTTTGATTTGGAAAATGATATTGCCGAAAAAAACAATGTCATGAAAGAAAATCCGGAAGTGATGACAGAAATATTTGAGGCCTTTATTGATTTTAGAAATGAAATGCCAGCTTATAGAAATCCATTCAGACGACCTATTGATATTCCGTCGCCTGATGTGCTTAAGTTACCGGTAATAGATCCAAAATAAAATTTACATGAATACATCTGGATACATAAAGTTTATCACCATCCCTAAAATAACATGGCTCTCTGCTGTGCTTTTGCTGACTTGTCTACCCGGTCAGCTCAAAGCGCAAAAGCCCAACATCCTGTGGATTATCACCGATGATCACAGGGCAGACGCACTGGAGTGTTACAACCGGGCAACCACAGGTAAAAGCGAAAGTTATCTGGGGTACGTTTCTTCGCCGCATACAGACCAGCTGGCCAGTGAAGGAACCCTGTTTACAAATGCTTTTTGTAATTCGCCCATGTGCACGCCTTCAAGAGCTTCAATGCAAAGCGGACGATACCCATTTCGAAGCGGACATTATAAATTTAAATCGCATCAAAAGGCAGATCATGTGCGCCCCACAGTTTCTCAAACATTAAGAGAAAATGGATACGGAACTGCGGTGTTTGGTAAAACAGGATGGGGTATAAAAGGCGAAGGTGGCGATAAGGCTTTTTATGACCATACCATACAGTTTGGCCGTGATTTATTACGACAGGGATTTGGAGGTATATATACCAGTGGTGGCAAATATGAATTTCCGGATGGTATTTTTGAGGTGGTTTATTCCGATGAAACCGTTATTTATCCCAATGGGGAATCAGTAAGTTACAGAAAGCAACAGCGGGATGGAGAAATTCCTGAGAAAGACCAATTGCTAAAAGCTAAGGTCGAAAAAGAATTTGATATTTTACGTGCCTATACACGCCCTAATCAAGGATTGATATTAGGCGGAGTGAATCCGCAGACAACAAACAAAACACTGGATGGTAGAGTTGTAGAGGAGTTTAAAAATTATTTGTCCAATCAGGACAGAGGATTTAAAACACTAGCGGGTAAAAAAGCACAGGGAGCCAACTCAAACAAACCATTGATGGTAAATATTGGTTTCACATGGCCACATACACCGGTTCTGCCACCCAAAGAATTTCGTGATAAATTTAAAAAGAAGAAATACCATATTCCTGAGTTCAGTACCAAACAACTATCAAACTTCCCACCACAGCTGGTTACTTTGTATAACGAATGTAAGGCTGATCAACTTACAGATCAGGAAAAATTACAAGCCATCCGCGACTACTATGCATTTTGTGCTTATGGAGACGCTTTAATTGGTCAGTCAGTGGATGCTTTTAAGGACTATTGTAAAAAGAACAAACAAGAGTATTTGATAATTTTCACCGTTGGTGATCATGGCTGGCATTTGGGTGAGCAGGGTATCATGGCCAAGTTTGGTCCCTGGAAACAATCGATACATGATGCTGCCATTGTCGTTTCTTCGGATAAAAAACTTTTTCCGGCTGGCAACGTGAACCACGATATTATTGAATTTGTAGATTTTAGCCCTACCATGCTGGCTGCAGCAGGTATCAATATTAAGCACCAGGAATATAACTACCTGGATGGTTATGATTTGGCTAAAGTGCTTGAAAACCCTGAAAAGAATAAAAGGGAATATGCCATTGGCGAAGTGAATGTGGTATGCGGACACAGAGCATATATGCGAAGCACTGATTTTGCTTTTAGCATGCGAACACGCGACCGTTGGGATTTTGCCAGTGCTGATAATGTGAATAAAGATATTCAGTGGGCTTTAACTTGCGACCGTCCTAAAGCAGATATGGCCCTCTACGATTTACGTGTGGATCCGTTGGAAAAAGTAAACCTGGCTAACCATAAGGATTATATTGTGTTGGCAGATTGGTTCCGTAAAAAACTTGGTAATATTGTATTGGGTGATGGGCGTGTTGAGGTAGATTGGGCCAAGCCTAACAGTTATGCCATCAGTAATTTTGCAGGAGGGGCAGATGACAAAAGGTTAGATATTCCGGAAGAGTTAGTGCCGGTGATTCAGTAAACAGTAATCGGTAATCAGTGTTCATTCGAGACATTAGAAACCAAAGACTATAAAGTTTGCATATGTATTATTCTAATACAATTTATTGTCAAACATTATACCTTATATAGTAGTAAGTAATATTATAGTGTCTGTTTGAGATAGTCTGTAAATACGAGTATATCTAAAGATAGATATAGAGCCTCAAAGGGTAGGTTGTGCAAAATGAATGAAATAATTCATCCAAACGAAGCAATAATCTTAAAGAAAAAGAAAACCTGTCTGGTAAGGCAAAAGAAGGTTCTCAATTGCAAAAGCTTTTTGTTCGTTTTTGCACTGTCTACCCAAAGGGATAAAATGTAGCGCAGCCCTTGGTGTAGTGGCATAAAAAAAACGACGCATTACAAATTGTTGAAATATGCAAGGGAGCTTAGCATCGGAAAAAAGACAAACATCCTACATTCACAATAAATCAATACAAATCATGAAAATTAAAACCACATTTATAGTTGCCGTATTGCTGTGCGGTTTCACAATGCTAACTTATGCCCAACAATCACCCTTCCTCAACATCAAAGATTTTGGTGCCAAAGGAGATGGGAAAACAGATGATACGCCTGCTTTGCTTATGGCTATGGAAGCAGCCACAAAATCGGAAGGAACAGTTTACTTTCCACAGGGTAATTACGGCATACATCCGGTAACGGTTCCTGGTCATATTACCTTGCTTGGGTATTCAGCCTGGAGTTATGCCAATAAGGATAAAAGAGACCCGGATTATATTGGGAAAACCATTTTAACGGCGCTGTCGGGCGATGCCAGGGCTTTGCTTGATTTAGGAAGCAACCGGGGAATCCGAGTTTTTGGACTAACCCTTGATGGGAAAAAACTGGGCGATGGGATGCACGGGGTCTATGCACGTCATTCCGAATGTGAACAAAACAATTGTATCGAAGATTGCCGTATACAACATTTTAGTGGTTCAGGTATTCGGTTAGAGCGTTCATGGGTATTTGGTGTGCGTCGTTGTTTACTGATGTTTAACGGGGAGCATGGCATCGATTTGACAGGAGGTTATGATGGCTGGGTAATCGATAACCAGTTGACAGCTAATAAGGGGTTTGGACTGTTTGCCCGTGGTACTCCTGCCGAAGGAATGACAAAAGAGGAGATTAAAGATTTAAAGTTCTTTGGAACGGCATCGGTAATGGTTACGGCCAACCGTATTGAGTGGAATAAAAGCGGAGGTGTGTATTTAAACGGTTCCAACTCCATGCAAATAACAGGTTGTGCCATAGATCATAATTTTGGACCAGGCATTAAAATAAGTAATGGAACAGCCCATGCTGTAAGTGGTAATCTCCTTCGAAGTAACGGAGTGGATGCCAAAGATGATCATTGTTCCCAAATATGGCTCGAAAACATTAATGGTGCCTCTGTAACCGGAAATACCATATGGGGCTGGTATAACCGTAAAGAATACAAGTTTGAGTACCCTTATCCTTTTTATGGTATCATTGCCAAAAACCTAAATGGTTGTGTGATATCGCAAAATGCCATGTACCATAGTTCCAGCAAAGAAGGTGTAAGCGACCGTGGAGGAAATGAAAACTCAATTATTAAGGACAATGCCTATGTAAAACCAGTAATTGAGGAGGTTGAGGGTAGCTTTAGGATGGTGAAATAATATCATATTTAGGAAACAACATAAGAGGTTAGCCAAATTTGGGTTAACCTCTTATTGTTCGTATTCAAAGGAATGTGAGGTCAGTATTACAATATAACAACTAAAAACCCCCTAGAAGAATTAAACCTCCCAAGGGATTTGTACATTTAAGGATTGTATGTTAGTGCATTATGCTCACTTCTCTTTACCGCTTAACAAACCGCCCTTTTCGCTCATTAATCCCAATAATATACATGCCTGGTTTTAAGTCGCTAATTAGGATTGGCTCACCATTGTATGGTTCTGAGTCTACTAAAATACCTTTCATATCATAAATGTTATATTGAGTGCCAACCTGAATGCCATTGATGTGCAATAAATTAGATGCTGGGGAAGGATATACTTTTAAAGTCTCAGCTTTAGTTGATCTAACAGAAACATCGTTTAAAGAAATGGATTCGGTGTAAATAATATCACTTTCCAAACCATCGATAGGTCTGATATCCGAGTATAAGGAATAAGCACCTTTGGTCAGTACAGAATCCACTTTAATATTGACAACGGCATTAGCATATCCGGCATAAGCAGTCAGCACGGTATCTGACACAACAATGTCATCACTATTTTTAAGTTTTAGATGCATTTCCCTATCTTGGTTGGCCTGAAACACCAATGGTATAGAAACTTCCTGTTTTGTCCAATCCTGGGAAAAATTAGGGTTCAATGTAACGTTTTCGTCGTATAATGCTAATGGTTCTACTTCAACAGGTGGGGCGGGATTATCTTCTTCAACCATAATATCGTCAATATAACCCTCTTCGTTGGCTTGCGCATAATAATATAGCTTTACCGCATAGTTTCCCGAATTAAATTTTAACGTATAAGGCTGGTAATCGGTTCCTGTTACTTCAACACCGTTAATTTTCTCTCCGGAACCATTGTCTTTAACACCCAGGGTTATTGATCCAGTTACAGCTTTTGCATTGCAAGTTATGGTATAATCGGTATTAGGTTTTAGATCAAGTATTTGTTCTGGAGCACCTCCTCCAACTATTCTACATGCATATGTTCCGTTGGCAATATGTACTGTATTGTCCGTTATTGCCGCACCGGGACTACCCCAGCCAATCCATCCGCTTAGGTCTCCCGTTTCGAAATCTCCATTTTTAATAAGAGGCTCTTCTTCTGTAATATATGGCTCAAAAGCATCAACCAGAACATATGCCCTTACCCAATCGTAGAGAGTGCCATTTTTATCAGGATCAGCCAGTTCCTCGTCGTTAGGCAGCTCAATCCAAGGAAAAGGATAGGTCTCTACCACCAAATTCATTCCCATTGGATTTGAAAATGGCTTGTCTAATACCTGATCATAAAATGTTTGGTCTAGTGGTTCGCCATTGTTGTAGTAGTACGTGGCAGAGTTGGCATCTTTCCACCACCCACCATAAATATTAAAGTCTTCGCTGGCTAATTGAGTATCTTCAAACCTGGCCTCGGTAGCTCTGTAGTCGTGTCTTGTTCCTTCACAGTCGGTATACCATAAATGTGCATTGCTGTGCATACCTTTGGCAAACCAGCTACCGTCAAAATCGCCCTCTCGGCCAATACATTCCTGAATGTCCCATTCTTGCGAATATTTGTCGTTACATTCTTCAGGACCATCAAAGTTTTTACGGTTCGAAAACCAGAAGGTAGAGGATAAAGTGGTTTTGTTGGCTTTGAACTTACACTCGTAATATCCATAGTGGGCAGTCTGTTTACGTGAAATAACGGCTCCGCACTTAATGTTGAAGGCGTTGCCATTTACAATCACTTCCTCATCCATTTTTTCGCCCCAAATCTTAAGGTAACCATCTTCAACCTTAATTTGCGATTCCATAAATAAGCCGGGAGGCCTGCCTACCCATGTGGGATGGTAGTTGTACCACTTGTTCAAATCAAGTTCGGTACCGTTAAACTCATCCGAGTACAAGGGATTTATTGCCCACCTTTTACCGATGGGGGGTTTGGGGGGATTGGCAAAACATGATATGGTTAAAAGGAAAAAGCTTAAAAAAAGTAGTGGTGTTCTCATACTATGTAGATTGTTATATTTTATGTGTACAAGTTACATGTTACGTTTATCATTTCTGCGAATAAAATGATCTTATAAAAGGGGGATTTAGCAATTATCAACAAATTGATACCCATTGTCAGGCAAAAATATTCCCCCTTTTATGCTCCCAATAATTTCCTGAATCAGTTTTTATCCGAGTTAATTGTGATGGTTATTTACTTTTAAAACTTTATTGATGATGAAAAACATTTACTTTTTACTGTTAGGATTATTTGCATTCAAGTATCAACTTTAAAAGCAGCCAACGCTACTTGGGGAGAAGATGATACACAAGGTTTTAAATATTGGTAAGACGGGCTTCAATAAGCAATCCCTTAAATACCTGGCGACAGGTCCAGTTTGAATACGCGGCAGATGGAAGTTTAACTGCAGGGGATGCTGCTGGTGTTTCTGTGCAGCCAATTGTTAAACAGACACAAATTGAGGCAGCAGTAGGTTCCTTGGTGATGTACTTGGATGATTTAGAATTAATTGAAAAAACAACTACGGATAGTGATTGGGTAGAGGAGTCAACTAGGTATATAGTATTGTAAATCAATAGTATATTAATGCTTATGGCTGTAGTTTACAATAGCGTTTTATTGTAGTATCTTTATAAGAAAACATCATGGATACAAATAAGATAAAAGAAG
>NZ_JBQTGI010000021.1:0-95565 GCF_052400645.1 Saccharicrinis sp. GN24d3 | reverse complement strand
ATCCCCGCAACATCAAGTGCGATGAAATTTTAATGTAATTTTTTTACCCACGATAAATTCTTTGAAAGTAATCGGGACAAGTGATGCCTCGTTTCAGTAAAGCCTTGTTTTATTGTACTTGCGATGCTCATGACGAACCTCCAATACATAATCCGGAATTAATCAAATCTTTAAGAACTGTCGGCACATACCCAAACCCTATATCAATTAGTATTTTAACAAAAAACCGTGAACGTACCTTATACGACAATAGGGAACCGCTTTATACATACATATGTGGATTATTAAACAATAAAAAATGTCATTTGTATAGAATAGGTGGCGCTGAAGACCATCTTCCTATTATTTCTCATATTCATCCAATGATTGCCCAGCTATGCTTATCAAGGATATCAAGCTTTCGACATCTGAAATGATAAAAAGAGAGTACTTATTTCCACATTTTAAAGGATGGCATGCCTTTACGTATCACATCGGCTCAAAGGATAACTTAATTGAATATGTAAAATATCAAGAAGCACATCACAAATCAAAATCGTATAAAGAAGATTATATTGAACTAATCAATGAGCATAACATTGAGTTTGATGAGAGATATTTGTTTTGATGGCTATTCAACCCCTTCTGGGTTGAGATGTGCATCTAGCCTGATCCACGGGTAGCAACCCGCGGTTATTCATATTTAACCACTTCGTGGTTATGATTTCTATCCAACCGGCAACTTCTTAGTAGTTCGTACAGGCTAATCCCCATAACGGTTCCGATGGAGCTGGCTATCATATCGTTCACGTCATTAACGCAACTGCCAAAGGCAAATGGGGTGATTTCTTCCTGTACCAACAGTCCCAGGCAACCCATTGAAAAGATGTAGACAACCATGCGCGACATCTTGTTATCCAACCATTTTAAACCAACTGGAATTATTGCCATGCTTGCTCCAAGTGCGGCCAGAAAGTTGGGCAAAGATCCTAAAAAGACAACAATAATTTCGTTCGACTTATATGAAGGACGCAGAAAATCCCTGTTTAACAGATACAACAATTCCAGCAATGCCAAAGCTGTAATAATTCTAACATTAATATGTTGCAGCTTTCTTTTGGGGATCTCAACCGACATGTTTATTTATTTTCAATACTATCCTCCAAATAATCAATGGCCTCGGGACCTTTATTGAAGATTAGATCTATCACACTTAAATTGGGGATAAACGGAAATCGATCTTGAAACACCTGTCGATATTCAAGTGCTTTAAATTGCGTGTCGGCCTCGTTAAAATTCTTTTTAGGATGGATCACCTCCCTAAAATCGGTTATTTCCTTGGCAGCACCTGGAATATACTCTTCCGTTAAATTTATATCCATGGGATAATCCAGGGCATCAAAAATCACCTGAAGCAACTCCATGTTGTAATCGAACAAAAAACGATACTTCTTCTCATAAAACGGCTTAAATTCGTCCATGTAATATTCGAAAAAGGGTGATGAATTATAGGCTGAAACAATAGAACGCCAATGCAGTGACTGCCATCTCTCGTCGTATGAAATTTCCAGGTCTTTGGTCTTCACTTTAAGTCGTCGTCCTTTGGCCACCGGCACGGTTAATGGGAATGCTCCATTGGCTGCCAAAATATCACATCGGTTTCTATATGTTTGCTTTATATAATTATCGTGGTGTTCAATAATGGGATTTTTGGCATTGATCATATGTGCCAGATACTGAACGGGAGGCAGATAGGCTATGGTAAACAAGGTATTATCTCTCTTCATCAGTTGCTACTCTACCGCATCCTTCTGCTCTTTTTCAAACGGGATATCCTTGGCTATGTTTTCCGTCTTCTTTTTCTTGCGCATGGCTATACCAAAATAAAACGCCCCGACTATGGCACCCAAAATAAAAGATGTGATCAGCAATATGGCCAGGGACAAATCACCTTGCCAGGTAAAAATTCTAAAATGTACCACTTCGGCATTCTGAACGGAAAAAATAACCACCAAAACAGCCAACACCATCAATATCCAAAAAGATTTTTTCATACTTTAATAATTAGATAACAGACTACAAATCAATCTACCTTTTTCAAAAATCGGTCTTTCCTTAGATATATCCAACCTTTTTTATTGATATCTCTAGATAAAAGAATTTTTTTTACTTTTCCTATAATATGGTTTTCAGGCACAAAACCCCAAAACCTACTATCAAAAGAGTGTGGTCGGTTATCGCCAATCACCCAATAATAATTCATTTTAAAGGTATATTCGTCCACCATTTCACCGTTCAACCAAACTTTCCCATCCTTTCTCTTCAATTCATTTTGTTCAAAAACCTCGATCGCTCTGCCGTAAAATTGGAGGTTTTTTTCCGTCAGCTTTATTTTTGCACCTTTCCTGGGTATATAAACAGGCCCCATATTGTGCATATTCCATAGCAGGTGGCTATCGAACGGAAAAACTAAGGGATCAGGCAAATTCTTCAGCATATGATCAGGCCTTATTCCTTTGGTAAATCCTTGAATGTTGTCGTAATCTTTTTGTAATATTTCCCATGCAATTCCCTTATCACTTGTATATTCGTTGTACGGTTGAATGTTTTTTTCGTTCAGCAGCTGAACCGTCTCTTTATCCATGATGTATCGGTCAATAGACTCTTCGGGAAACGCCAGTGTTGCACCATTGGCATAGCAAATACCATTAACTATCTCAATCGAATCCCCGGGTAATCCATATACTCTTTTCACAAAACGAGGTCGGTCTTTAACATCGAGATACTTTAAATTAGTTTTATCTTTTAATTTGAAACCGCCTTCTCCATATAATCGCTTTAAATAATGGTAACTTTCGGTCGGTCTGCTTTCCAGTAAAGTATCTGCTTCAGGGAAGTTAAAAACAATCGCATCATTATAAGAAAGACTGGCCATCCCCTTGCTCCTGCCATAACTGCTGACTTGGTTACAGCTATGCCTTGGTCCGGGAATCAGTTTGTTAACCAACAAAACATCACCCACTTGCAAGGTTTGGTGCATGGAAGAGGTATGGAAAGTATAAATACCGATAAAATTGTTTTGCATGAACACAACTACCCACAACGCTAAAATTATAGCTACGGTCCACTCAAAATACTTAAACCAAATCGTTAATTTACGCTTTAGATAATGCCAAACCGAACGCAAATAAGGATTCGTTCGTACCGAATCGATAAGCACGGCGATTCCTACAAACGGCAGTAAACTCTCTGCCCATATCCCTAATATGAGGAGTAAAATACAGAGTCCTATTTTTATAATACTTTTAACACGCATTGCCATAAAACGAAAAAGCAGGAGTGAATATTACCCCACCCCTGCTTTCTTTGTAAGTTAATATCTTATGCCACTTTGATTATTCCCCCGTGGAATATTCTTCACGGGATAAAGTTAGCACTTTGGTACAATACCGATATATGTTCGATAGCCTAATATGAATGGAATGCAATCTTGGCCCCACATCAAACATTATTCGATATTATTCGTTTACTACCCATTTAAAGAAGCGGTTAAATCTAATTTTACCCCCAAACCAGGACTTATCTTTGTTCAAAGATAACCAGACCAAAATGGGGCGCCCCACCACATGATCTTCAGGCACAAAGCCCCAGTATCTAGAATCGGCCGACTGGTGACGGTTATCCCCAATCATAAAATAGTAATCCATCTTAAAGGTATACGCTTTTGTCTTCTCGCCGTTGATAAAGAACTCGCCATTTTTAACTTCCAGTTTGTTTCCTTCGTAAGCGGTAATAACACGGTCGTAAATTACCAGGTTTTCCATGGTCAGCTGCACCGTTTCTCCTTTTTTAGGAATATACAAAGGACCATAATTGTCGCGGCTCCACATATAATCTGTACTATATGGCCATACGCTTGGCACTTGAGCGGAATCCACCTTTTCCTCGTCCATTGCCATTTGGCGGATAAAAGGAAAAGTCTTCATCTTGTCAGCTTTTTCCTTTGTCAGCGGCAAACGATAATAAGGTCCTATCCCCATATTGTTTGCATCTTCGCCAGATATCTCAAGCTTATCCAAAAACCTACTGTTCAACTTTGTTCCATCGGTCATTATATTATACCAATGCTGTAATCCGGGAGGGTTCTCAGCTTTTTTGCCGTTAATATACACCTGATTATGACGAAACTCCAACGTATCGCCGGCAATGGCCACACATCTTTTTACATAGTTATCTCTTCTGTCTACAGGTCTGTATATCACCTCGCCATAATATTCAGGGTTTAAAAGAATTTGCTGTTTACCCAGTTCACGATACTTATGATTAATCTCCCATTGGCTTGCATTTTCCAAACCTGCCATTACACTCCTATCCCGTTGGGCAACCTCCCATCCTTTTCTGCGTGATTCCACATAATAATCCGGATTTACATATTTAACAGGCACGGTATCCTGGGTTGGGAAATTAAACACCACAATATCGTTATTCTCAACTTTGCCAAACCCTTTTAAACGGCGATAGTCCCATTGCGGCCATTCCACGTACGATTTGGTGTTCAGAATAGGTACCGTATTTTGCAACAAAGGAAATGACAGAGGTGTATTGGGAATACGAGGCCCAAAGCTCACCTTACTCACAAACAGGTGATCTCCAACCAACAATGATTTCTCCAGGGATGATGTTGGAATCTTGTAATTTTGAAACAAGAACAAATTGATAAAATAAACGGCTGCCAAGGCAAAAATCAAGGCATCAGCCCATTCAATAAACGCACTTGGTTTTTTGCCGTCTTTGGTTCTCTTCCAAAAATCCCAGGGCACTTTCTTTGAGATATAGATATCAAAAATTACAGCCAGTCCGGGTAACAACCAATAGTTACCTACCCAGATCACCCATAAAAAATATACTAGCGCTGCTATGGAAAATCTAATCCATGTTGCAACAGATTTCTTTGGCATAATTATTAAGTTTTATTTAAAATTTTAACATATCACCCATTCCCAGAAAACCTTTGTTTTTAGCGGTAAACTCAGCGGCCAAAACTGCCCCTAAGGCAAATCCCTTGCGAGACTTTGCACTATGGTGAATAATTATTTCGTCGACTTCGGAGTCGTAAATTACGGTATGAATTCCTGGAACTTCCTCTCTGCGGAAAGCTTCAATTTGAATTTCATTGTCATTAGGAAACTGCTCTTCGGTCCAACCTTGCTTGCGATCCAAATTCTCTATAATACCTTCTGCAAGCGTTATGGCCGTACCACTCGGGCTATCTTTTTTGTGAATATGATGCGTTTCCTCCATGGATACCTCATAGTCGGTGACTCCGTTCATCAATTGGGCCAGCTTCTTATTGATCTCGAAAAAGATATTAACCCCTACGCTGAAGTTAGAAGCATAAAAGAAAGTCTGCCCTTTGTTTTCGCATTGATCTTGGATCTCGCTCATTTTATCGAGCCAACCAGTGGTGCCGGACACAACGGGTTTGTTTCTTTTAAAGCACTCCACAAAATTATTATAAGCCGCCTCGGGCATGGTAAACTCAATGGCAACATCTGCAGCAGCAAACCCTTCCCCATCGAAAGTATCCTCGCTCTGCATATCTATTTTGGCTGTTATGGTATGTCCCCGCTCAAGGGCAATCTTTTCGATTTCCTTGCCCATTTTACCATAACCTATTAATGCAATGTTCATAAAGTAGATGTTTAGATAAAAGATTTTGAGATAAGAGACCAAACCTTCAAAATCGAATAATTATTTTAACGGAATGTAACAAAGATAAGAGACTAATTAACGCGGGGACACTTAGCCACCGGGTTTAACTAAATATTAACCTGCATTACCTTTACACATCAATGATTTAATATTAAATTGTATTTGGTTGGCAAATATAAAAAAGATAGTTAGCAAAGCGCAAATAATATCCTAAATTCACGGCTAAGGGCATCACAAATTAATTTCCATGGGCACCTCTCGGCATAAATCATGGCTAAAGCCATTATCATACTTTCAAAAAGCCCAAGCATAAATGCCAGGGTTATGGGATAGAGATGCTTAAAACGCCCATCAACACCAAAGATAACCCTAATATAATCCTTGTAATTCCCATCCCCTTGACACCGCCCTTTGGGGTGGTGAATACCAAACCGTGAACCAGGTTGTAGCCATAACCTTCTTGCTAGCTTTAAATCAGGGCTAAAGCCCGTCTTCACTTCTTATAATCTCCCTGGCATAAATGCCAGGCTTATGGGGTATAGATATTTAAAACGCCCATCAACACCATAGGAAATCCTAATATAAACCTTGTAATTCCCATCCCCTTGACACCGCCCTTTAGGGTGGTGAATACCAAGCTTAAAATCAGGCTTTAGCCATGACATTTTTATCAAACCCCAAAGGCAATCACCCTTTAAAACTCTCAAAACCAAACTTCTCCTTAAACTCGTTATATTCTTCCTGCCAAGTTTTAATCTTATGATGTTCTTCCTGCCGCTTAATATATTCTCTAACCTTAGGAACTTGCGACTCACTAACAGATACTGCATAATATTCATCCGCCCATTCAAATTTCCCGGAGAACACCTTTTCTTTATTTATCCAGTACGACGACTCTCCTTTTATTAGCTGCATTGTCTTTGACAAGGCAATATCTGCATTAAGCATCAAGAGGCAATGAACATGATCTTTATGACCATTTATAAAATCAACACAAATCTTTTTATCTTTAGCATTTTCTCGTATATGTTCAAAGATTTGTCTTTTATTTTGGCTGGTAAGGAAGGCTTCTCTTCTTTTGGTACCCCAGACACAATGAAGCCATATTTTAACGTAAGACATATGTTGATGGATTAGATTGTATTTGTAATCCTAACTAATCTGTTTAAGTTATAAATAAATCTTAGGTTAATCAAATCTATAATTCAAAAATCCCTACATATATCATGGCTAAAGCCCACATCGGCAAGATACACTGCCCTAGCATAAATGCCGGGGTTAAATGATATTTATAACATCCTTCTGCGCCAAAGGTAATTCCCAATATAAATCTTGTAAACCCTATCCCTTAACACTGTCTTCAGGGTGATGAATACCAAACCGTGAACCAGGTTGTAGCCATAACCTTCTTGCCAAGCTTTAAATCAGGGCTAAAGCCCGTGTTCACTCACTGTAATCTCCCTGGCATAAATGACGGGCTTATGGGGTATAGATATTTAAAACGCCCATCAACACCATAGGAAATCCTAATATAATCCTTGTAATTCCCATCCCCTTGACACCGCCCTTTAGGGTGGTGAATACCAAGCGTGAAATCAGGCTTTAGCCATGACATTCTTTTCAAACTTTAAATCAGGGCTAAAGCCCGTGTTCACTCCCTGTAATCCCCCAGGCATAAATGCCGGGCTTATGGGGTATAGATATTTAAAACGTCCATCAACACCATAGGAAATCCTAATATAAACCTTGTAATTCCCATCCCCTTGACACCGCCCTTTAGGGTGGTGAATACCAAGCATGAAATCAGGCTTTAGCCATGACATTCTTATCAAACTTTAAATCAGGGCTAAAGCCCGTGTTCACTTACTGTAATCTCCCTGGCATAAATGCCGGGCTTATGGGGTATAGATATTTAAAACGCCCATCAACACCATAGGAAATCCTAATATAAACCTTGTAATTCCCATCCCCTTGACACCGCCCTTTGGGGTGCTGAATACCAAGCTTAAAATCAGGCTTTAGCCATGACATTTTCACCTTGTGTTTAATGTAAAAAAAAGGGCAAAGAAGTATTTCACCTCTTTGCCCTTTTTTAATTCGTTATCCTATTGTACTAGTTCGCCATAGCTTTTTGTACAACTGCCTTAAAAGCATCTGGATGGTTAACAGCTAAGTCAGCAAGAACTTTTCTGTTAATCTCAATATTTTGCTTGGTCATTGCACCCATTAACTTAGAGTATGAAACTCCTTCGATACGAGCAGCAGCATTGATTCTCTGAATCCAAAGTGCTCTAAACTGACCTTTCTTTCTTTTTCTGTCGCGGTATGCGTAACCCAAACCTTTTTCGTAGGTATTCTTCGCTACCGTCCACACGTTCTTTCTGCGCCCAAAGTTACCTCTGGTTTCTTTTAAAATCCTTTTTCTTCTTGCTCTTGAAGCAACAGCATTTACTGATCTTGGCATTTTTACTTGTTTTTAGAATGATTAGCGCCCTGCTCCCAGGATCTTCCAGCTAACTTCATTCGGTTAATAATTTTAAAAATAAGGATGCTCCTTATTACTTCATGTTCAAACACAACTTGATGTTACTCTCGTCGGATGGATGAACTAAAGTTGCGTAAGTAAGATTTCTCTTCTGCTTTTTAGTCTTTTTGGTCAAAATGTGACTTTTAAAAGCATGCTTTCTTTTAATCTTACCGCTTCCAGTGATCGTAAAACGCTTTTTGGCACTGGATTTCGTCTTCATCTTTGGCATTGTACTATTATTAAAAAGTTTATATAATTGAGAAGCTTACTTCTTCACTTTTTTAGGCGAAAGGAAAATAATCATCCTTTTACCTTCAAGCTTAGGCAGCTGTTCAACCTTACCAAATTCCTCCAGATCCTGAGCAAATCTCAACAATAAGATTTCCCCTTTTTCCTTAAACAAAATAGAACGCCCTTTAAAAAACACGTAGGCCTTCACTTTTGCTCCTTCTGAAAGAAATTTTTCAGCGTGCTTTAATTTAAAGTTATAATCGTGGTCATCGGTATTAGGACCAAACCTAATTTCCTTCACTATCACTTTTACAGCTTTAGACTTAAGCTCTTTTTGCTTGCGTTTCTGTTGGTACAGAAACTTCTGATAATCAGTAATTCGACATACGGGAGGATCAGCCTTAGGAGAAATCTCCACCAAATCCAACTCTAACCTATCAGCCATTTTAATGGCTTCAGATGTAGAATAAACCCCCGGTTCATCAACGTTTTCACCAACTAGTCTAACTTTTGGAATTCTAATTTCGTTATTTACACGAAAATTTGGTGTATCCTTCTGCGGCGGACCGCTGTTCCTTCTTCTATTAAGTGCTATTTTAAGATCCTCCTTTAAATTAATTAATATTCATTTTATGCTTCAATCGCAGAAAGTTGTTCTTCAACCTCCTTATTGATAAATCCCGAAAACTCTTCGATAGTCATAGTGCCTTTGTCACCGTCACCCTGCTTACGCACCGAGACTGTATTTGTTTCAGCTTCTTTTTCGCCAACAATTAGCAGAAAAGGTATGCGTTTCAGTTCATTATCTCGAATTTTACGTCCGATTTTTTCGTTACGATCGTCTAAAACGCTGCGAATATCGGAATTATTCAGGACATTTGAAACTTTTTTTGCGTAATCGTTATATTTTTCACTGATTGGCAGAACAACCACTTGTTCAGGCGTTAACCACAGCGGGAACTTTCCGGCAGTGTGTTCAATCAATACGGCAACAAATCGCTCCATACTTCCGAACGGTGCTCGGTGTATCATGACAGGCCTATGCTTAACACCATCGCTTCCCATATACTCCAAATCAAAACGTTCGGGCAAGTTGTAATCTACCTGAATAGTCCCCAACTGCCATTTACGGCCGATTGCATCGCGAACCATAAAATCGAGCTTAGGACCGTAGAATGCAGCCTCACCATATTCCACAATGGTTTCCATGCCTCTTTCCTGGCACGCTTCCACAATGGCCGTTTCGGCTTTTTCCCAGTTTTCGTCGCTACCAATATATTTGCTCCTGTCTTCTCGGTCTCTTAAAGAAACTTGCGTAATAAAATCATTAAAATCAAGTGCCTTAAAAATGTAAAGAATAATATCGATTACTTTTTTAAACTCATCTTTCAATTGGTCCGGCGCACAGAAAATATGCGCATCGTCCTGGGTAAATCCACGTACCCGTGTCAATCCATGCAACTCGCCACTTTGCTCGTAACGGTATACCGTTCCAAACTCGGCCATGCGGATAGGTAAATCTTTATAGGAAACAGGTTTTACCTTATAAATCTCGCAATGGTGGGGACAGTTCATGGGTTTCAACAGGAACTCCTCGCCTTCTGCTGGTGTATTGATAGGCTGAAATGAATCCTTCCCGTATTTTGCGTAGTGACCAGAAGTCACATACAACTCTTTGTTTCCGATATGTGGGGTAATTACCTGTTGGTAACCATATTGCAGCTGCACTTTCTTCAAAAAGTTCTCTAAACGCTCGCGCAGCTTAGCGCCCTTCGGCAACCACAATGGCAATCCTTGTCCTACTCGCTGAGAAAACGCAAACAACTCCAGTTCCTTACCTATCTTTCGGTGATCGCGCTTTTGCGCTTCCTCCAACCTCACCATATATTCATCCAACATTTTTTGCTTTGGAAAAGTAATGGCATAGACCCTTGTTAACTGCTTGCGTGTTTCGTCACCTCGCCAATACGCCCCGGCAATGCTTAATATCTTAACTGCTTTTATCACCTCTGTGGATGGCAGGTGTGGTCCGCGACAAAGATCCGTAAAATTACCTTGCTGATAAAAAGTGATTGTACCATCTTCCAGCTCGTCGATCAACTCCAACTTGTACTCATCCTTCTTCTCGGTAAAATACTTCAAAGCATCGGCTTTACTAACCTCCGTTCTTGCATACCGGTTCTTTTGGCGGGCCAACTCTTTCATCTTGGCCTCAATCTTTGGCATATCACCATCACGCAATACTACGTCATCTCCAGGATCTACGTCATAATAAAACCCGTTTTCGATGGAAGGACCGATACCAAATTTCATTCCCGGATACAAAGCTTCCAATGCTTCAGCCATCAAGTGAGCCGACGAGTGCCAGAAAGCGTGCTTACCTTCTTCATCTTCCCACTTAAACAATTTGATGGAAGCATCATTATCAATAGGACGTGTAAGATCCCACGTTTCACCGTTTACTGCAATCGATAAAACTTCTTTTGCCAAACGAGGACTAATACTCTTGGCAATTTCCAAGCCGGTAACCCCTGCTTCGTACTCTCTTACACTATTATCCGGTAAGGTTATTTTAACCATGTTTACTTAAATTATTTGTTGAACCTGGATTATACGGACACCCAAATTTCAACATACGTTTATAATTTATATTAAAAAGAGCGACAAAGATAAATAATATTTGCCGCGAATAATAAGAGATTCTATTTTTTAATGGTCAGGTAATGCCTGAATCGTTCTTAGGAAACGCCGAGAAGGTTTACTTTATGCTACATTTGGTATTAATGGATGGTGAAATGGGCATCGTTTATGATTTGTTTTTCCGATGGGTTTGACACCAGCAATCCCAATGCATTCCTGTAGGTGTTCAAAATATTTTCCGCACTTTTTTTAAATATGGTTAACTTCAACATCACATGCCTTCCGTCGGATGTTTCAACACAAATCTTATAATTCTTTGTTCCCCGGTATTTCTCCTTCATCAGTACCATCGTTTTTAATTGGTCCCTTTTTATGACCGTTGTTTCCTTCTTATAAAAACCATAATGCGTCAGCGTCAGCTGATGCCTATCTATCTGTATCACGCTCACCATATTAGACTGAATTGACCTGAAAATCGTTCCAAATATTACCCCAAAAATCGTTACGATAAAGAATTCAGGAATTATGAGCCCGGCATTTGCATAATTTGCCACAAATAAAATAACAGGCACATATATTATCAATGAAGATACCATAGCAAACACAAAGGTACTTAACAAATTATTGGGAATACAAACTAACGGGACCTTTGTACCTATCCTTCTAAAAGGATGGAATACAACAATTAAATCCAGAAACGTACCTAGGTGATACTTGAACCAACGTAAAGATATTAATTTGTTCATTTATCAATTATTGTCTTAACATTCATCAACGTGTCATTCTTTTTTATAGCCTCGTTAACGAAAAAAAACCGAGACAAAGACTATATAAGCATTGGGGAAATCTATATACGTAAGGTTTGCGCTTCGGTTATATTCTGGTACAGGTTTATGGGTGCTTCACCTTTATTTAATCCTATCATAATCATATAACTTAGAATTAAGTTCAGATATTGAACCTATTACGTAGGTTTGATGTTATTTAAGTAACAGACATTCTACCTCCACAAATTACAATACCAGTACCGGGCACCCACATTGTCAACACCAACCACCCCTTAATTGTAGGTAACAACTTAAATGACATTGCCATGTATTTAGCAACCCCTATCGAATCGGACTATTTAACGGGTAACATCCACGGTGAAACCGTCATCAATCCCGCAGAAACCTTATCCTACAATGTATTATTGACATTCCACAAGACCATTAAGCTTCTCAGTATCGATTGGAGCATTCCGGATATTCTACTTTCGGAATTGAACAAGAAGATGGTCAATGAGAAATTTGAAGATGGATTGGATTACGAATTTGACATTCAACTTAGAAGCTCCGAACATGAAGGCTATGGTTATGTTGAAATCACATTGGAACTAGAGACTTTAGCAGGTGAAATATTTTATGAAAAGGCTCAAATTCCCATATCGGTATTCAAAAAGGTATTGGCCGATGTGTCCGAAATGAGCGAGCATTTGCAAAAGCGATATCTATGGTGGGCCAATGACAACCTTCATCATGCACATATTTTATTGGCTGACGGATTAAGATGTATGGAAGATTTTATGCATATCGAGTTTCCACCGGAGCTAAAAGAAACACTTTCGGCAGACCTGGAATTTAACGCCATGGGGCATCCTGTAAGTTATGCTGATTACATAGATATTATACTTAAGAAAAAGGAATTGTATGCGATCAAAGACGTAGTTTTTTATCCTGATGATTACTGTAACGAGAGTGATGACAAGTTTGACATGTCGGCAGCGCAGGAAACGGAACATTTAATTTAACGGGAGGCATGAACGATGGCAAAATGGGCAGCAGATTTCGCATTAGCAGTGGAAGTTCAACAAAACGTAATCAATCTGGTATTGGACAAATTTATTCAGGCACTAAAAGCGATATTAAAATATACAGCCAAATTAGGAAGGATAGGTTCTATTGAAGCCGAAGTAATCGATTTAAGTATTTTAGATTTAAATGATCCTCCCCCACTGGGAGCCGTGCTAACCGATATTCAGGCTGAGGGTACTTTCAAGTTAAAACTTTTTGGATTAAGAATAGTTAACACCAATATTGTTTTTAAGATTGAGCAAGTAGAGGTAAACCTATCGAGAACAGCCGCCGGGCTTCCCAAAGGAATTGTCATCAACATCACACCGGGAATGAAGGTATCGCTTACATTTCCTAATTCGCGATTTATTGTAAAATGGTTATTGAATAGTATTGTGGGCCCACTTATTTCGTTTGGTGTATGGCTGGCTTTTAGAATCATCAGAAAAGTTGAAATACCGGTTTGGGAACTGGTTGATATTTTTGGTGCCCTTGGTTTGCGGTTTACACCGGATTCTCCGTTACTGACAGCGCAAAAAGCACCTCCTCCAACATCTTTACTGCTTGCCTCCGATTTTAACCTAACAGATCCGTTGCGCGGTAAAGGCCCCAACCTGAAACATTTTATCCCTGCCAGCACCAACCTTGGTGCCGTGGTACATGAGCGGGTTCTGAGTGCCGCGGTTCAGCTGGCATTTGCCAAGGGCTGGGTTCCCTCCCGATTTAGAGTGGGCAAGTACAAGATTTATATCAATTCGGTAAATATAGAGTTCAAACAGGACAAAGTTGTTGCTACGGGGATGCTCAAGGCGAAAAGAGGAAAATGCTGGTGTAAGGTGAAGGCCAAAATTACTTTTTCGGCTGCCGTAATGCCCAAAGCGGTAAACACCCAGACTTCCAATCCAATGGTCGATTTTAAATACGATGCCAATGTGAACACGCAAGTATCCATGCAGGGAATGCTAGTGGTGTTAGGTGTTGTTATGTTTGCTCCGGTGTTTATGTCACTGACCGTAAGCATGTCGTTCCTGATCAACCTGGTTTTGAATCAGTTTTTGCCGTTTTCAACCAGCTGGAGCCAAAGTGGGGCAAACCTGACCATACAGGCCAACTCGCTTAACTTTAGCGGATTTGTTCCATTCAATATGAATTTCCCTTTGCTGTTGAACGGAAATGGAAATTATGATTTAAGCCGATTCCAGCAGTTTCAGTTGCCAAACAACGGTCCCAACATACGGGTTAAGTTTACACCCGAAAGCATATCCATTCAGGAAGATGAGTTAAGGGTGGCCATTGAGTTGAAGTAATACTCAGCTATCCTAGTGTTTTATCTTCTTCCTTAAACCCGCAATACCCATTAGAAATCCTGTTACGCAATTAAACTACTCCAAAACAAGGCGGATCAACATCTTGCTCAATTTATTCTTTTGTCAATTCCTTTATCATCCCGTTAAAAACAAAATAATGAAACGGCGAAACCAGGTACCAATAAATCCGTCCCCATAAGCCCTTGGGGCGAAATGTGGCAGTCTGAACGAGATTGTCATTCTCTATTTTAAACTCCAGCCAGGCCTCTCCCGGCAGTTTCATCTCTGCCAGCAACAAAAGCCTGCCCTCCTGCTTGTTGGCATACAGGACGCGCCAAAAATCCAAAGCTTCACCTGGATTTATTTGGGTAAGGTGGGTACGCCCCCTGCGCAAACCAACCCCACCGGTCAAGCTGTCCACAAATCCCCTGATTCGCCAAAGCCAGTTGGCATAATACCATCCTGCAGAACCTCCGATATGCCAGATCCGATCCACACATTTCTCCAGGTTGTTTATTTTTTTTCTTTTAATATCCATGAAGCAGCCAAAACTTGGGACTTGTATAAATTCAGAAATCCTAAAGTTCATCCGTCCACTTACCATGGAGTCTTTCCAACTCGATACGATTTCGTTTTGTGCTATTTTATTGAAGGCTTTTTGTAATGCCTCCTCATACGTAATTGGTTTTATACCTACAATATCATTTATCTCCAAACTTTTTGCCACCACCTCAACTTTCATACTATCTACCAATGAAGTAGCTAACATATAGGAGGTGGATGTCACAAAATACAACCAATACGACGACAATCTCGGTGTCATTACCGGAAGCGTATAAATACGTCTTTTTAACCCGCGCACTTTGGCAAACCTCAATAACATTTCTTTATACGTAAGAATTTCAGTTCCTCCAATATCATATGTTTTATGAAAGGTATGGGGATTATTCAATACACCTATCAACAGCTTTATGACATCTGAAATACCTATAGGCTGACATCTGGTTCGCAACCACTTTGGAGTTACCATGATGGGCAATTTCTCAACCAGATCCCTTATTATCTCAAAGGAAGCACTGCCGGAACCTATGATAATTCCGGCTCGGAGAGTGGTTAAACCAAACTGCCCTTTCTTTAATTCTTCTTCAACATTTTTTCTGGAACTCAGATGTTTGGAAAGCTCATTATCATTGACGATACCGCTTAAATAAATGACCTGGGTTACATGGGTATTATTCATCCTTTCCCTGAAATGAACTGCCGATACCGTTTCTAAATTCTCATAATCCCTGGTACCCGACATTGAATGAACCAGATAATAGGCGCAGTCGATATCGTTGGGAATAACTTTCAGCGTTTCCTGCTTTAACAGGTCCACCTCAATTACCTGGATATTCTTTGCCAAAGACGGTTCCGGGTAGAAACGTTTCGTGTCGCGCACACAACACACAACCTGATGGCCTGCTTTAACCAAAACCGGCAATAATCTTTTACCGATGTAACCCGTTGCGCCTGTCAGCAATATCTTCATAACAAGAGAAATATTAAATACTTAATACTAACAGGCGCATAATAGATCTGTTCAAAGGTTAAAGCATATATAAAAGCCATCGAGTAGCTTCATAATTCTCCATTGCCTTTGCTAAATCAGGCCCATACATGTTTTGATAGCATCCCCAATAGATAAAACATGGTTGCAAAAACTATTTCTGTGGCACTTTCATTAACAAAGAAACATCATAGCCCCTTTTTTTTATTTTATCCAACAGCTCATTATATAACGATGCTTCCATTTTTGGACTCCTACTCAAAATCCATAGGTATTCGTCAGTATTGCTTCCAACCACTGCCCACTGATAATCTTTATCCAACTCCATCACGAAATAATCCGCATAAAAGCATGCAAAAAACGACACCTTTAACTCGGCAGGTGCTTTTTTAGGTCTGGGAATTTTAGCTTTGCCTTTTGCCTGCTTAAACTTGCCCGATAAGCTTTTCTTATAACCACTATTGAGCACTCTTAACTTACGTTTTCCTTTCTTGGTGTAATTAGCGGATACGCCAACCAGTTTTCGTTCGAATGGATGATCATATCTGGCTATCTCGTACCAGGTACCTAAATATTTTTCTACTTCAAACTCTTTAACAGCAGAGTTGTCGATTGTTGATTTACCAACACCACAACTTGTCATTAATGCCACACTCACTAATACGCAGATCGCAGCAATGCAATAATTTAAACTTTTTCTCATTTGTAATACCTCCTATTTTTAGTGTTGTTTGTTGATTACATGAAGAATCTGAATTCTTGATTCATTTGTATGAATATACCACAAAATAAGAATGAACGCAATAGAAAATTTAAACAAAAGGTTAATTAACCCAACCAAATGCTGACCAACCAAAGCTACAAGAATATCAGGCTTAAAAAAAAGACAAAACCCATATCTAATTGACTTTGCCGGCAATAAATGGTATATTCATTGGTCATTCACTGATGAAAAGTTTATGAACGCTCCGGACTCCTTTCTTGAATTAGTATTTTGGCTGACTGGCGGTTTAGCCCTTTTTCTTTATGGTATCGACATAATGGGCAAAGCCTTGCGCAAAGCTGCAGGACTGACCTTGCGCCGGGCCTGCAGTTATGTAACAAAAAACCGTTTGAGAGGTGTTGCCACCGGGACTGTGATTACAGGTTTAATCCAAAGCTCGAGTGCCTCTACAGTCATTGTCGTTGGATTAATATCTGCCGGACTGCTCACATTCAAACAGTCGATCAGCCTGATCCTTGGGGCAAACCTGGGCACTACCATCACACCACAAATTACCGCACTAAAAATAGATCAGTATGCCATCCCCATGCTGGGCATCGGTTTCATCCTCACTTTTATCACGCGTAAACGTCTGTTGCGCAAACTTGGTTATGCCATTATGGGCTTTGGTATGCTATTTCTGGGACTGATACTGATGAAGTTCTCTTTCAGCGAATATACAAGCGACATTCACGCATGGATGGAAAGCTTCAGCAAAGGGGGTGTCTGGGGCTACCTGGGGGCGTTCCTGGCTGCTACAGCTGCAACAGCTCTCCTGCAAAGCAGCTCAGCCATGGTGGTAATGATACAGTTGTTGTTTGTTCAGGGAGCATTACCCGGGTTCCATATAGTCATCCCTCTCATCCTGGGCGCCGAGGTTGGAACGTGCATCACAGCGCTGCTGGCTTCCATGCAAGGCTCACTTTCAGCTAAACGTGCGGCCGTGTCGCACCTTGCTTTTAATCTTATCGGCGCCATAGTCGCCACCGCCCTTTTTGCTTTTTACCTGTGGCTTATCCCAAAAACCACTGGTGATCCGGCCCGCCAGGTTGCCAATGCGCACCTCTTTATCCGCCTTATCAACGTTGCCATATTTATACCCGTAACGGGCTTATTTGCTCGCCTGGTCGTAAAAATGGTGCCCGGAGAAGAGAAATATTCGGCCTCTCCGGAATTCCTGGACACCACCGATCTTAAATCCCCCCAAAAAGCGCTGGCCAATGTAAAGAAGGAAGTATGCAGACTGGCAAAAATTAGTATGAGTGCGCTAACTGATTCCGTTAAGGGTTTTCTTCATCGCGATCAGGCCATATTGGATTCTGTGATAACACGTGAGGAAACAGTCGACGAACTTTGCAAGGCCATCACCCATTACACTATGCAACTCAGCCGAAGACAACTCCCCCGGCAAATGCAAAACCAACCACTGCTTTGGTTGCATATCATGAGCGACATTGAACGCATCTCAGATCATGCCGAAAACATTGCCCAGCTCAAAGATGCCTTCCCCGAAAATGAGGCCACCCTCAATAAAAAAAGCATTCAGGAATTAGAAAAACTGCTCAAATTGATTCAACGTACCGGAAACCGGACCATTGCGGTGATGGAAGACTCCACAAAAGCCAATGTGGTCAAATTAATCAAAAGAAAAGAGGAGATCAACCAACTTGTGGATACCCACCTAGAAAAACACGAAAAGCGGGTTACCAGAGGAGATACGACACCTATTGGCGGTATCCTGTACGCCGAACTGATCACCAATCTGCGTCGTGCCTCCAACCACATGCGCAATGTCAGCATAAGCGTTAGCAGTGGCGGCCCCGAATTGACCCGAATAAAGCGCAAGCTGCGTGAAAAGGAATAAAGTAAAATGGCAAAAAATAACCTGCCTGAGAAGCACAACGAGTCCAACTTTGTGGCTTATTCTGAACGGGTAAAACAAACCCTAATGCCAATAAAAAAACTAAGAAAGTAATGCGATTCAAAGGAAAAAAGCAATCCGTCAACAAGGCAGAAAATGACCGTCTGACCGCGGTTGTCAAGCATTAAACCCGGAATGTGTATGTATTAGCGTTACGTAATGAGCATTTAAAGTATTATAAAACAAGGCATTACTAAAACAAGGCAAAGCACCGCTCTGGTGAGTTAAGGCAACTCAGCCAAACGCCTTGTTTTTAAGTAGTTGATTTGCACAACAGGATTTCTTATGCATATGACGGGTCAAATACCCCTGTTACATTAGACTGAAGCCCAATATAAATTAAAACCCAATTGAGCGCTGTTTTGAGGAAGGTTCTTCGACAAAAAGAGCGGTAGCAGGCAAAAGGTGCCTTCCGACGCTTTTTTACTGCTCAAATGAGCTTTAAATTCCTATAATGTTTTTTTAGTTTTGATTTAGTTTCCGCAATCATTTTTGCCACCTATCTAATCTTGTGACTTGCGGATGAAATAATTCAAATTTGCCTAAATAGTGCCTGCTCAAATTTTTCAAGGGTAAGTTATTCCTTTTGTACTTTTTTTGCTAAGCCAACCTTTCCTTGTATCTTCGCCCAAAATAAAATCAGGATGAAGCATAAAGCAGGATTTGTAAATATTGTGGGAAATCCCAATGTGGGTAAGTCAACTTTAACCAATAAGTTGGTGGGCGAACGTTTGTCAATTATCACATCAAAGGCCCAAACCACTCGCCATCGTATTTTGGGGATTGTGAACGAGGAGAATTATCAGATTGTTTTTTCGGATACCCCCGGTGTCCTAAAGCCCAACTACAAACTGCAGGAATCCATGCTCCGTTTTTCAAAGACTGCCTTGCAGGATGCCGATGTCATCATCTACATGACCGATGTAATTGAGAAGATGGACAAGAACAGCGACTTTCTGAACAGTGTTAAAAAAACGGATTCACCAGTTATTTTGGTGATCAATAAAATTGACGAGTCCAACCCGGAGCAATTGGATGAATTGGTTTCCAAATGGAAAGAAGAGTTGCCGAAAGCGGAGATTTATCCCATGTCGGCTTTGCGTGGTTTTAATACAGACAACCTGATGAAACGTATTAAGGAATTGTTGCCGGAGTGCGATCCGTATTATGACAAAGATGCATTGACTGATAAGCCTACCCGCTTTTTTGTTTCCGAAATAATCCGCGAAAAAATATTGTTGTATTACCAAAAAGAAATTCCTTATTCGGTTGAGATAGAGGTGGAGGAATTTAAGGAAAATCCCAAACGAATCGATATTAGAGCCATCATACACGTTGCCCGCGACTCCCAAAAAGGAATCATCATTGGTCACCAGGGGAGTGCATTAAAGAAAACAGGTACCGAGGCGCGCAAAGACATTGAAAAGTTTCTCGACAAAAAAGTCTTTCTCCAGCTCTACGTTAAAGTCAACAAAGACTGGCGCGACAAAGATAAGTCGCTGCGCAACTTCGGATACGACCAGAAGTAGGTCATTGGCAATGACAGGCGACTTACTTTAACCGCTAATTGTACCAATGAAGCGAATTTTGTTTACCAACAGGAAACTGGAAACAGCAAAGCTGTTTTGAGTTTGTTATTTAAGTTACAATCCAGTTTTACAATACGAACGATTTATGAACTTGACAGGTTTACCTACCCATCCCTTGTCATTTCAATCTGTTTAATCTGAAAAATCTGTGGACACAAAAATAACACAGTGTTTCTTAGTAATGTATGTGCCTTAATGGCAAAATAATAACTATCTTTGCACGCTTTTTAGATTTCGAATATCACAAAACCAGAGTAGAATGGGAAATATTGCAGCCATTGTAGGACGACCAAACGTAGGTAAATCAACGCTTTTCAACAGGCTTACAGAAACACGCCAAGCCATTGTTAACGAAGAAAGCGGCGTTACGCGCGACCGTATTTACGGCAAAAGCATATGGAACGGGCTGGAGTTTTCAGTCGTGGATACAGGAGGTTACGCCGTGGGTTCCGATGATATATTTGAGGAGGAGATCAGGAAACAGGTGATCATCGCCATTGAGGAAGCTGACGTGATATTGTTTATGCTGGACGTTACCACCGGCATCACCGATTACGACGAAATGGTATCCGACATTCTTCGGCGTAGCGACAAGAAGGTGTTGATGGTAGTCAATAAGGTGGACAACCCCGAGCGTTTGGCCGAAGCCAGTTACTTTTATGCACTTGGTTTGGAAGAAATGTTTCCGGTGTCGTCAATTAACGGTTCTGGAACCGGTGAATTACTGGACAGGCTTGTTGAAATATTCCCCAGTTCGGAGAGTATTGAACAATTGGATATCCCCCGTTTTGCTATCGTAGGTAGACCCAACGCCGGAAAGTCGTCTATCGTCAATGCTTTTGTTGGCGAAGACAGAAATATCGTAACACCCATTTCCGGAACAACAAGGGATTCAATTTATACCCGTTACAATAAATTCGGCCATGATTTTTATTTGGTGGACACCGCAGGGGTACGCAAAAAAAACAAAGTGCACGAGGATCTCGAGTTTTATAGCGTGATGCGCGCCATCAGAGCCATCGAAAATTCAGATGTCTGTCTGTTGATGATTGACGCCACAAGAGGCGTTGAAAGTCAGGATCAGAAGATTTTTCAGCTGATACAGAAAAACAAAAAAGGAATTGTGGTATTGATCAACAAATGGGACTTGGTTGAAAAAGATACCATGACCACGAAAAAATATGAGCAAGAAGTCAGAAGTAAATTTGCCCCTTTCGTGGATTTTCCGATAGTCTTCACTTCGGTAATAACCAAGCAGCGCATACATAAGGCATTAGAAATGGCGGTAACAGTTTACGAGAACAAAACCCGCAAAATCCCAACTTCAAAACTTAACGAGGCCATGCAACAAGTGGTAATGGACAACCCTCCGCCATCAACCAAAGGCAAGTACATTAAAATCAAGTACATCATGCAGTTGCCAACCAACACCCCTTCGTTTGCGTTTTTCTGCAACCTTCCGCAATATGTTCGCGATCCGTACAAGCGTTTCCTGGAAAACAGAATTCGCGATATGTGGGATTTTTCAGGTGTCCCTGTTCAGATTTTTATGCGTAAAAAATAATTACCCACAAAATTTTTAAGATGAGGAGTTGACCCATGGTTTACTCCTTTTTTTCACGACATCATCTTTAGTGAAATAAACTTGCACAATCTGTTTATAATAAAATATTTATTTATTACCTTTATATAGGAGGCTTTACCTTTTTAAGATATAAATATCTTAAAAGTTTTTAATATCTTTATCCGCATGGCTGAGCAAATTATATATAATGTATAATACAGATAAACCAGAAGGAAGGAAACTTTCGCATTACGGCCATTATAACTCGCATTGGTTATCCGGTGTTTATTAATTTTTAATCAGATGAACCCATGCTTGGTGAGAAACATAGCTTAACGCAAGCTAATTAAAACACATAGGAGCATTATAAAAAGAAAAACTCTGCGTCTCTTCCACTTCCATGGAACGACCTATCCAGTAAAACTGCAGGAGGCTGTATTCGCAGTCGATTATCTCTTATCTATTAGTCTCTTATCTTATTCTTTTACACATGAAAAATCAGGAGAACAAAAATGACAACTCATTACCAGCTTGGATTGAGATCATTAAAAAGTACAACAAACCTAAATTATCCAAAAGTGTTTGGCAATTAATCACTTCCATAGTTCCCTACATCGCACTGTGGGTCCTCATGGTTTATAGTTTAAGTGTTTCGTATTGGCTAACCTTATTCTTATCTATATTCGCTTCCGGTTTCTTAATTCGCACATTCATCGTCTTCCACGACTGTGTTCATGGCTCT
Organism: Saccharicrinis sp. GN24d3; assembly: GCF_052400645.1. Taxonomy (NCBI): domain Bacteria; kingdom Pseudomonadati; phylum Bacteroidota; class Bacteroidia; order Marinilabiliales; family Marinilabiliaceae; genus Saccharicrinis; species Saccharicrinis sp. GN24d3. The sequence continues at coordinate 73,209 of NZ_JBQTGI010000021.1, read as the reverse complement.
TTCTTTCGAAAGAGAAAGCACAATGAAATAGCTGGTGTAATACTAGGGATATTTACCTTTACTCCTTTTCACAGGTGGCGTAACGATCACCTGATCCACCATAACACCGTAGGAAATCTCGACAAAAGAGGCATTGGCGATGTTATGACCCTAACCGTTGACGAATATCTGAACCGATCTAAATGGGGCAGATTCACGTATAGGATATACCGACACCCGATTTTTTTATTTGGCATTGCCCCCATGTTGCATTTCGTACTTGGCTTTAGGATAACACTGAAAAGACTTACCAAAAACATAAACCGGAATATTCATTTTACCAATATTGCCGTAGTGGCAATGGTCATCGGCATGATTTGGTTATTGGGATGGAAAACATATTTGCTCATTCAGCTCCCCGTGCTATTTATCACTACCAGCCATGGCCTCTGGTTATTTTATGTGCAACATCAGTTCGAGGATGTGATTTGGACCGACAAAGAAAAATGGGATTACAAAACCATGGCCCTGGAAGGTTCTTCGTACTTTAAACTACCTTTGCTTTTGCAGTGGTTTACGGGTAACATTGGATTTCATCACATCCACCACCTATCCCCAATTATTCCTTGCTATAACCTACCTAAATGCCACAAAGAGAACGAAATATTTAAGAAGATCAAACCAATTACTTTCTTTTCGGCATTAAAAACGCTGAACCTTCGCCTGTGGGATGAGAAAAGGCAAAAACTGATTAATTTCAGAGAGCTTAGGATAATAAGAAAGGCGGCATACAATTAGCCGCGCCCTTTATTTGGAAAGGGTTTAAATAAGCATTAGATTTGTTCACAAATTTTATGCTATGCTTATAACTGCGGAAATGAAAATGGCTGATTTAATCCATTTGGATTTTCAGCTACTGGCTTTTATACAAAGAATCGGTATCCCGCTGGGTTTTCGGGAGAAGACCATTCACGAAGTGTGCGCCGAGCATGAGGTGGACGTGGACTTCTTTATACAATTAGCCAATGCTTTTCACGATACCGATTATTTTCCCAAAGAAAAGCTTCTTCAATTCAAACCGGAATGGTTGGTTCATTACCTGCGCAGAACCCACCAAAACTATCTGGAACAAAAAATACCTGAGATACAAGCTAAGATTATTAAGCTGGAGGAAGATTTAAAAGACACTTCCCAAAGCTACGAGCTGGTTAAAAATTTTTTTACAGAGTACATTCGCGAGTTCAGCACACATATCGAGCTGGAAGAGAAAACGGTTTTTCCATTTGTTCTTGAGCTGGCCAAGTGCGTAGAGCAAAAAAATTTAACCGAAGTGTACAAAGCGCATTTTACGGGATACAGCATCGATAAATATCTTGAGGACCACAACGATATTGAAGAAAAGCTTTTTGATTTAAAAAACATCCTCATCAAATACCTCCCTCCCCCAACTGACAATTGTAAATACAATGCCTTACTCTTCGATATTTTTCGTTTGGAGCAAGATTTAAGGGATCATTCTAAACTAGAGGAAAAGATATTGATACCCAGGGTGAGAAACATGGAGCAGGAATTGAAAAACATTAACGAATAGGACATGGTTAGAATACTTGTTGCAGAACCGTCCTACCTGGTCAGAAAAGGACTTTCCACAATTCTTCACGAATTGAAAGCGGTTACCAAAATAGAGGAGACACAGAGCATGGATGATTTGAAGGAAGCCCTGCAATCTGCCGTACCCCATATTTTACTCATAAACACTACCATCAGCAGTTTGCCTGGTGCGGATGTGTTGATAAAAAAATGCGCACCCGATGCCCGTGTTATATCTATTTTCAACTCCCCCCTTCCTGATGACGGCAACGAACTTACCTTATCAGTGTTTGATTCAAAACCGATATTGTTGAATAAGCTGCGGAATCAGGTTAAAGGGGTTCAACATAACGTTACACAACAAGAAAACTCGGAGGAACTGAGCGAGCGCGAAAAAGATGTACTTCAAAAGGTGGCACTTGGCAAAACAAACAAAGAAGTGGCCAGCGAGCTATTCATCAGCACACATACGGTTATCTCGCACCGCAAAAACATCACGCGTAAATTGGGCATTAAAACCGTATCGGGTTTAACTGTGTATGCCATTTTAAATCAACTGATAAAACTGGACGATATCTCGTAGTAGTCCAATGGTCATGGGTTATTGGTATCCTGAACATAAAACAACTGACAACAGACCAATGAAGCGCTAACTAACAGACTATTTACCAATTCACTCATACGCCGGAAACTGCACATAAAAAGAACTCCCTTCGTCAACCCTTGTTTCGAACCAGATTTTTCCCTTGGAGTTTTTTACAATGTTTTTTACGATGGCCAACCCAAGTCCCATGCCCGATGATTTGGTGGTAAAATTCGGAGCGAAGAGCTTTTCTTGCGCCTCTTCCGGAATACCCTTTCCATTATCTTTTATCTCGATAGTGATGGTTTCATCCTGCTGCGTCAGATTAACGTTGACCAGTCCTTCTCTTTTCGATGGAATAGATTGAATCGCATTTTGCAAAAGATTGTTGAAAACACTTATCATTTGTTCGCCGTCGGCATAAATATAATATTCGCTGATTCCATTTTTATCTACCAACACGTCTACCTCCTTCGATTTGTCGAACAGCGTAACACATTGCATCAACACCTCCACCACATCCACTCGTTTTCGTTTGGCGATTGGCATTTTTGCAAAGTTAGAAAATTCAGATGCTATGGAAGAGAGTTTATCGATCTGGTCGATTAAGGTAGATGAAACACGTTTCAGTTTCTCGTCAAAATCCACATCGTCATTTTTTCTGGCCATCTCCAGGTACTGAATACTCAGTTTCATGGGCGTCAAAGGGTTTTTAATTTCATGCGCAATCTGGCGGGCCATTTCTCGCCAGGCCGATTCCCGTTCCGATTTGGCCATTTTTTCGGCACTTTCGGCCATTTCGTCCACCATGCGGTTGTATTGCGTTACCAGTTGCCCTATCTCATCATTACCTTTGTATTCAATCTTTTCGTTTCTTCCTCCCAGTTTCAACTGGCTCAACTTACTTTGCACAACCAACAAAGGGTGTGTAATCCTGCGGGAAACCACCACTGTTAAGGCAATAACTGCGATTAAGAAAATCAGGTAGAAATTAACGATGGCCATTACCAACGACGATACCTCCTCGCGCAACTCGCTGGTCCCCACAAAATACGGCATATTTAAATAGGCCAGCAACTTGTTGTTCACATTATAAAGCGGAACATAAGCCGACAAATAATCCAACTGCCCAATCGATTCCCTGTGAATATATTCCAACTCGCCGTTTTTACTCAGCTCTATAAAGCCGCGACTATTCATCAGATGCCCGGACAAACCTCTGTCAAAAAGTTCGGGCCGCGAGGTGGCCATTAACCTTCCTTCCCTGTTATACATATTAATATCGGTATAAAAAACGCTGGAAAATTTTTTCAGCAAGCTCGTTAGGTATTCTTCCATTTCCGGTATTAACTCATCTTCGGAACCTATTTTATGCTCCAACTCCATCAATACCGATTTGGTTTTTTCAGACAACATCTGGTTATTCTTAATCTCAAATCGCCTGATAGTTTGCCACACTGATCCTCCGGCCACCACTATTAACAGCGCCAGCATAAGGCCGATAAATGCCATTTGAATCCTTTCCTGAACCGAGAAAATATAAATAAACCTTTCTCGCCGTGCCCGGGTAGTAACAATTAATAAGGCCCCAAAAATAAAGAAAGAGATAAAAAAGATGGAAAACGCCACCAGAATCATGTTTATCCCCACTTTGGGCAAGGAGAGCACTACACATACGTTCTCCGACGGATGAAAGGTCATATGCGAATAGTCCTCATAATAATACACCCCAAAATCTTCTTGCACATTGGTAATTCGCTCCAGGTGGATTGGATAAGCAAACTCCCCGGTCTGCTTAACCAGAAGTCCGTCAACATATTTCCCGTAGGAATAGTTGACCAACGGCTCCCTCAACTTCGATTCACGCTCGGAGAGTAAAAGCTCGGGATAGCCGGGCCCTTCGTAGAACGGCTTCGAAACCAATTCCACAAACATACTTGTTTCGGTTTCCGGATCGCCTTTGTTCACTCTAAAAACACCAAAATATGTAATCAGGCCGGCACCATTCTTCAAAAAATAAAAATGCCGGCTTCCCATTACCCTGGTACCTTTTTCTTCCAACATGTTTTCAAAGTACTCGTAACAATTGTAAGTACCCTCGTCGTTGCTCAGTTGCAAGTCGCCCCCGGGCCAACATGGGATCACTTGAAGCTCATATCTTTTTAAATATCTCAGCAGATAGTTTTTTTCGATATACTTCTCCAGTTTTTCAACGTTCACAGTTTCCTTTATAAGTTCTGAAAGAATAATCGAATCACGCTGGATTAAATCTTCCACCTCCTTTAATAAAAGTTCCGTTAAAGGATCCTCTTCCTGCAGCATTTTAAACGACAGGTTCTCGACCAACAACTTTCTTTCTTGGCGCTCGTTGTGGATATTATGGTAGTAAAAAGCATAAACCGCATAAAAAGCAAACACAAACACAAACCAGATAAACGTGTTATAGGCATGATAACTTTTACGCCGGGTAACCCATACCAACATAAAGGCTACAACCATAAACGCAATCACCGACAAAAGATACATGGTTTCAAAGCTGAACAGTGCTACAAACAGCATGGTTGACACCATAATCCACGAAAGAGTTTTTTTGCTTAACTGGGGAAGAAAAACCTTAATTATTTTTTCCATCACCAGTACCACCGCCAGCCATAGCAAACTAATCACAAACAACCTTGCCGCATCCAGCGCTCCAATATCGGTTATCTTAAACAAAATTGGTGCGGAGGCAGAATGAGAAACCAGTTGGGTTACAATGTTATTTTGAATATGCCAGAAAAGAAAGCTAAGCACTACAGATATGGCTACCAGAATATACTTCTTTAATCGTGATGCCGGAAGTTTTTCAATTAATTCCGGAGGACTAACATATTTATAAAAAATAAATGACTCGCAAAATACAAGCAAAGCAAAAACCAGCATACTTCCCATGTTTGGAAAAAGGTCGGAAGCACCGAAGTATAGCGGTGAGAACAATGTGGTTTCGTACACAATTCCAGGAAAAAATAATTTGATATGCAGAAAGTAAAACACACTGCTTACCAAAACGCTTATCAAAAACACAACGTTATTTTTAATCCCACTATCCTGTTTCTTTATCGAAAGCACTACAACTTGAACATACAACAGAAGTGAAATAAACACAAACAAAACAGCCCAGTTAGCATATATGGGGTTAGATGCTTCACACTCCTGCGCCGTAAACAGGTAATTTCCTTCAATATCTTTTATCTGAACACCCCGTGCATTTTTGTCAATTGCTACCTGATGACAGAGAACCAAAGGCACATTAATGGCATATTCATCTTTTAAAAAGGCATTGTTAAAAGGGTATTCGGTTTTTATATTTACCAATGTAAATAAATCCCATTCTTCATGGGGTATTCGCTTAACAATATACCATGTGTTAGTCAACTTTACTACACGCCGGCTCAACAAGGAAATACTTTCTTTCCGATAGGGTAAAACCTGATTGGTCCAAGCTTGCAAGGAATCGTTTTTGTACACCAAAATCTCCACACCTTGAGGTTTTGACGTATCCGTTGAATCTACCGCCATCCATTCCTGGCCAGGCCTTAGTTTTTCAATGAATCTTTCGGCAAACACCTCCGCCTCCTTACTTTTCTGGTGCAAGGAATTTTGGAACCGGATGGCGTTAAATGAATGATGGTTGTAATTGTGATACGCCCAGGAAAACAATAGCACCAACATGAATGAAACAGCAAATAACAGGTATTGCCAATTAACACTCGAATATTTTTTTAGCCTTTGCATTAAGCATTACGTTTTTAATCGTGGTGATAGGGTTGATTTTTTAGAATGGTCATGGCCCGGTACATTTGTTCGGCAAATATCAAACGAACCATTTGGTGCGAGAATGTCATTTTGGATAAAGACACTTTCCCGTTCGCTTTGTCATAAACATCCTTTGAAAAACCATACGGACCCCCAACTACAAAAACCAACCTTTTTAAGCCTATCAACAACTTTTGTTCCATAAAACCCGCAAATTCCCTCGATGAGAACACTTTTCCCCCTTCATCCAATAACACCAACTCATCACCGGGCTGAACGTGTTGTAAAATCAGTGCTCCCTCTTTATTTTTTTGCTGATCTTCCGTCATTTTCCTGGTATTCCTTAAATCGGGTATCACCTTCATTTCGAAAGGGATATAATGCTTTAATCTATCTACATATTTCTTGATCCCTGTATCTAAATAAGCCTCATCGGTCTTACCTATTAAAACTAATATTATTTTCATGCGTATACATGTGTAATTTATAAGAATGTAAAAATAATAATACAAAAACAACCATACTACATGGTTTAATATTTGTAATAGTTTATTTTTGTTGTACCAAAAGTTGAACGAATGGATATTCTAAGATCAACATTAAGCAGGGGGAAAATTGTTCTAGCTTTATTTTTTATGCTTACGGTAAATGGATATGCCCAATTACCGAATGCTATTATCGAAGCCACAAAAACCTCCGATGCCGCTGAATTATCAAAATATTTCAACAGCAAGATAGAACTGGTTTTACCGCAAAAGTCGGGTGTGTTTAGCAGTGCCCAGGCGAAACTGGTCCTCGACGAATTTTTCAAGAAAAACCCGGTCAGGAGTTTTCATATTATTCACCAGGGTGTTAGGGAGAACTCATCGTTTGCCATCGGAAAATATCAAACCAACAACTCGACTTACAGGTTCTATTTTTTAACCAAAAACAAGGACTCTAAAACCTTTATTCACCAATTAAGAATTGAACAACAAGATGATTAAAGATGATGTGCTGAATAGCATTATTGATAACGCCATCCGCGAAGATATTGGAGATGGCGACCACTCCTCACAAGCCTGCATACCGGAAACCGCTGTGGGCAAAGCTCAATTACTGGTTAAAGAAGAAGGAGTATTAGCTGGTGTTGACATAGCACAAAAGGTGTTTAAGAAATTTGACCCCAATATGCGTATTGAGGTATTTATTAAAGATGGCGCAAAGGTTAAACCTGGCGATGTTGTTTTTAAAATAGAAAGTAAAGTCCTTGACATTTTAAAAGCAGAAAGGCTTGTTTTGAATATAATGCAGCGCATGAGTGGTATTGCTACCCGAACCAATGTATATGTGAAAAAACTAGAAGGTTTAAAAACCCAGGTTCTGGACACCCGAAAAACCACACCCGGCCTGCGGGAAATAGAAAAACTGGCTGTGAAAATAGGAGGTGGAGCTAACCACAGGATTGGTTTATATGACATGATCATGCTAAAAGACAACCATATTGATTATGCCGGGGGAATTGAAAAAGCCGTTAAAGCGGTTCACCAATATTTGAACCAGATCCGGAAAAACCTTAAAATAGAAGTGGAGGTCAGGAATTTTGATGAACTAAACGAAGTTTTACAAGTAGGGGGTGTTCATCGTATCATGCTCGATAATTTTACCCCCGAAGAAACTAAAAAAGCGGTAGCGTTAATTAATGGAAGGTTTGAAACGGAATCATCCGGAGGAATAACCCTTGAAACTTTAAGAGACTATGCAGAATGCGGTGTTGACTTTATCTCAGTGGGCGCCCTTACGCATCATATTAAAAGTTTAGACTTAAGCCTGAAAGCCATTTAATAACCATAAGAATATTTTTGAGTCGATAAATCAACATTTATCGGCTTTTTTTGTTTCATAAGCTAAATTAACTATTGCTTATAGTGATAATTTAATGCGTTTTATGTAAATTTAATTAAATAAAATACCAGGTAATCAGGACAGGAAAATTAGCTATGAGTAATAAACAAACCAAAACATTATTTTTATGAAGAACGGATCTATACAACTGATGGATCTGGAGTTTGAATATAAACTCTGGAAAAAAAGACTGGACCTTTTTATTAGTGAGGTTCAGCTTACCATCGACAGGAATATTCATTTACCCTCGGACAGACAGGACCAAGCATTAAATTCTGTTGAATTATTGGCTCTGGAAGAGCATATGGATATTCTTTCCAAGCTGAAGAGTAGAATTAAGGTGAAAGAGCAAGAGCTTAAGTTTTACAACAAGGACTTTCCCATTACGGAAGAACATGACTTTTTTGTTGAACATTTAGAGTTACGTAACAAAAACGATAAAATCCTACAGATTCATCTGGATCGGATAAGAGACATTGTTAAAGCCATTGGGGCGTAAGCAGACCAATTGGTCTACCATTGCATTGTCAACTCTCTGTTTCCAACAGAACCTAACCACCTAAAAAGCCCGTAAATTAAGATATTATCAAATGGCAACGGCACACCTTTGGGAAAATAAAATACGTATATTGCCCACAATTAGTAAAATATATTATTAAATACAGATGCGCTATATTATTTTATTTTTAATGCTGACCCTATTAATTGCAGGGTGTAAGTTCACAAACAACCATACCCAGATACATAATCCACACGTAATTGCCTTTTACAATCTCGAAAATCTTTTCGATACCATCAATGATGTTGGTGTTTACGACGGCGAATTTACACCAAGCGGATCAAAAGCATGGAATACAGAACGATACGTTTCCAAACAACAGAACCTGAGCAAAGTTATTGCCGACCTGGGCACAGACCAAGGCATAGATGGCCCCACCTTGATAGGTTTGTGCGAAGTTGAAAACCGTTCGGTTTTGGAAGATTTAATCCATTCGGATAAACTGAAAGACAAAGGTTACTCTATCATCCATTTCGACTCTCCCGACAAAAGAGGAATTGACGTTGCCCTACTCTATAAACCAAGTGCCTTCTGGATTGAAAAGACCCAACTATTTCCCTTGATAATACAAAGTACCGAAACTGGCAAAAGGTTATACACCCGGGATCAACTGTTAGTTTCCGGCAAACTCGAGGGGGACCCGATTCATGTAATTGTAAATCACTGGCCCAGCAGGTACGGCGGGCAAAAAAGAAGCCTCCCTTCCAGAAAATCGGCTGCCTTATTGAACAGGCAAATCATCGACTCTCTTTTACACATAAACAGGGATGCAAAGATTATTACCATGGGCGACTTAAATGATGACCCAACCGATGAATCCGTTCATATTCACCTTGACGCACATACGTCCCAAAACAACCTAGAGCACAATAACTTATATAATCCTTTAGCCATGAATTTCAAAGAAGGAAAAGGAACGCTTTTTTACAGGGGCAAATGGAATTTATTTGATCAATTGATCATCTCCCGGGGACTTTTAGATAGCTCAAAAGGGTTTCAGTACGACTCTGCTTATATTTACAAAAAACCCTATCTAATTCAGCAAGATGGTGATTATAAAGGTTACCTTTTAAGAACCTACGGCGGGGGAAATTATTTAAACGGCTATAGCGACCACTTACCTGTTTACCTGGTATTATCCCCTAATTAATTAGAATACTTTATCTTTGGGCTGAAGAACTGGGTTGCAGCATCGAAGGGGAATATTAGAAATGTATGTTTCTTCAGGCCATATATTGCATTCCAAAATCTCAAAGTGCTGTTAGCGTGTTCTATCAATGCAAAGTCCGTAAGGGCAATGTTAATTGCAATATTTACAAAGGGAGGCAAGTCTGTCCTGTAATATCACAATAACGCACTTTCAAACAGTTAATCGCATTATAAATCAATTATGGCAAGAAGCAAAGGAAAAGGGAAACAAGCAAGCGGCGGATCTGCCGGACAAAATCGAAAAAAGTCGGAAGAATTCTTGTTACAAAACCTTAACAAACCCAATATTATTGAAACCGAATCGGGGCTTCAATATGAGATTATCAAAGAAGGTGAAGGGGACAGCCCTCGATACGACAGCACCGTAAAAGTACACCAACGGGCTATGCTTCTGGGAGGAAAGATATTGGACGATACCTACAAGGAGAATTCACCCATGGAGTTTAAGTTAGATGAAGTGATTGATGGCTACAAGGAAGGTCTTATGATGATGAAAATTGGAAGCCGCTATAAATTTTATGTGCCACCTGAACTAGGATGGGGCAAAAAAGGTTCCGGTGGAAGGATAGGTCCTTTTGCTGTAGTTATTTTTGACGTTAGCTTGTTAGAGATTATTTAAATCCGTTATTAGTTGAGCACTTATCGAATTCAATAAGTGCTCTATCGAATTGCTTTCGCCTAACAGTTTGCCCCTAAAATACAAGCTATAAATATGAGGAGCACCAGAACCAACCTCCACCTTCCATTCGCAATCATCAATTACCGGCTCAAAGCCTATGCGGTATAATGCCCTGCTCACCCACGTACTCCGAATACCTGTTCCCACTATTGAGATGGGCTCCCTTTTTATGTTATGGTACAAAAAACTGCCAGTAATATTATCAAACTCAATTCCTTCCCGCTCAAAAAAACACTTAAAATCATTTGATAGCACCAAATCTTCAGGAATACCTTCCTGTAATGTTCTTCCCTGTCCCAGTAACCAAATTTTATCGGCTATCTGTAAAGCCATTTCCAAGTCGTGGGTAGACAAGAGAATACCTCTATTTTTTTTCCTTGACAAACGACGGAGCAGTTGCATGATTTCGATTTTCGCAGGCAAATCCAGGAAGGCCGTTGGCTCATCCAATATAATAAACGGGGTTTCCTGCACCAACGCCTTGGCAATCATAGCCTTCTGACGTTCTCCATCACTCATTTTGTCCATGTGTTTCTGGGCATACCCTTTTAATCCAACTTCTTCTATGGCATGCAGAACCAGTTCCACATCCTGCTTCATCAGCTTACCAAAAAATCCTGTATAAGGTGTTCTGCCTAAAGCAACCAGCTCAAACACGCTTAGGTTTTGCACATCTATCCTGTCGGTTAGCACTACGCTAACTCTTTTGGCGCGATGGGCCTCGGATAGATTTTCAATTTTATCCTTTCCATACCATACCTGCCCGTCTAACGGCTTTAAAAATCCCGACAATGTTTTTATTAGCGTTGATTTCCCTGCTCCGTTAGGCCCCAACAGACAGATAAACTGACCAGCCTTAACGCTCACGTTGATATTCCGGTGCAACGGGTCGGCATGTTTATCGTAACCCACGGCCAGGTTTTCTGTACCTAAAAACATTTTTTCTTGCGCCTCCTTCATATTACTGCATTAAACTACGTCGTTTCAAGATTACATACACCACTATGGGCGCTCCAATAAGCGAGGTCACCGCATTGATGGGCAAAGTCCCATCGAAACCCGGCAATCGGGCTATTAGATGACAAAACAAAGCCAGTACGCCTCCAAATAATATTACACCGGGAATTAAAACCGAATGGTCGGCAGTTTTGAAAATTCCTTTACAAAGATGCGGAACGGCCAGTCCCAAAAAAGCCACCGGTCCACAGAAAGCCGTCACTGTAGCAGTAAGCAAACCGGTCACGATTAAAATACCAACTCTGGAACGTTTGATATTTAAACCTAAATTAGCGGCATAGTTTTCGCCTAACAGCAAAACATTCAACGGCTTAATCAGGAACAAGGAACCTAATAAGCCCAATAAAACCATGGGTATAAATATGACATGTTTATCCCAGGAGAGATTATTAAACGACCCTAAGCCCCACACCACAAAAGCCTGAACATCTTCTTTGCTACTGATATATTGCAATAGCCCTACAATGGCACTTGAAGCATAACCTACCATGATGCCTACGATCAGTAGCATCGCATTGTTTTTTAGCTTACGGGCCAAAAAAAGCACCATAAACAATACCCAAAGCGCACCTACAAATGCTGCACCTGTAATGGTAAGAGAGCCAAACCATCCTATGCTGGAAAGCGAAATTCCCTGTATTGCCCCAAACAACAGCACTACAATAGCCACTCCCAAACCAGCCCCGGAACTAATACCCAAAATAGAAGGCCCCGCTAAAGGATTCCGAAATAAGGTTTGCATTTGAAGTCCGCCCGCAGCCAAACCCGCGCCGGCGAGCAAAGCAGTTATTGCTTGCGGGAGTCTTGATTTTAGCAAAATGTTTCCCCATATCTCATTGTCAACCGGTAAACCCAACATCCATTTCACTACTACCTGAAATGGGATATACACCGATCCCAGGGAGATATTAAGCACAAAAAGAAAAACTAATAATATGGTCAGCGCCATAAAAGCATAATTCTTCCTCCCTTTTGCGAGCTCGCCTTGCATACAACGCTAATCTTTATATAATTTTTTATAATATACCAACTCTTTACCTTTCAAAAGACCAGGGTGAAACAGCATTACCAAATCCGACAAGACAACATCAGGCTCCAACAATCCCTTTTCGTACAACATTGAATGATTGGTGTTGGAAAAAATTACATTTTTAGTTTTAAAAGCTTTAAAATCCGCATATCTTCCATCTTCATCCAGTAAAGCGGAATAGCTAAACTCATCTTTATAATTCACCATCAACGACCAATAATCGCAGTTACCGGCCGCTTCATACACTGTTTCAAAATCATAACTTAGGGAACCGGTTCCATGCCTGTCCTTAAAAACATAGTCGACACCTGCATCCCTTAAAAAGTTTGCGTTATAACTTTCTGCCGCCGCCGTATACCAAACGCCTTGATACACCTTACCTAAAAAAACGCTCGGCCGTATTTTTGAACTAGCCGCAAGCGCTTTCACTTTGTGGTATCTTTGGGCAATTTCGGTTACTTTTGAAATAGCTTCCTCTTCTTTATTAAAAAATGCGGCCACATATACCAACCATTCCACCCTCCCCAATGGAGTATTTTCAAGATAGCTGCTATTTGTAGCGATATTAATGCCGGCGCTCCGCGCGGGTCCGTAAAAATCCTCTTTAAATGGGGATATCATCATCATATCAGGATTTAAGGCTAACAACAACTCCAAATCAGGCGCAAAAGCTGTTCCTATATTCCTTATGTTTCCTTTTTTTAATCCCTCTTGAATCTTGGGGTTAGATACATATTCAGGTTCTGCCATACCAACCAATTGGTCAATAACGTTTAGTTCGTTCGCATAACATATTTGCGTCGATGTTACAGAAATCCATTTTTCTACCGGTATTTTTATGGCCGAAGGGTGGTCTTTAAGGAATTGTTCATCGTCGGAAAGTAAAGTAACCATAGGTTTTTCACTTTCATCCCACGGATGTTTAACCTCTATTTTTTTATGATCCTTAAAGTATTGGATGGAGAAACGATTGGCATAGGCAGGCTGATAAACCGCATCAGCCTCAAGTTCATTCCGGCTTTTGTGCTTGGCGTTTTGTTTTTGATTACAGGCCATCAGCACAAATATAAGCACCACAAATAATCCACTTTTTTTTACTGTCATCACTTTATACTCCCGAAAGTTAAACGGTTACTTATTTCTTTCGTGGCAGGTTTTCCGACTTTCATTTAGAGCATCTTCCCAACAGGCTGTTGCCTGTCAGTGATTTTTCGCTCACCCATTAGGGCAGAATACGGCTGCGGGTACAGTTCCTGACTCCCGAAAACATCGGTTACAGGATTCCCTTTTACAATGCTATATGCAACACCACATTACATCCATTCTCCGTTCTAGTCACCTAATATATTCATTACAAAAAGTTCCTATGCGCAAAATTGGATGGGGCAAAAATACATTAAAAAAATCACACAAAAAAAGGTCGTTCCCAACAGTAACGACCTTCCATATCTTTTATTTATTATTTTATTCCTCGATATACACCAACAATGCTGAGTATGTGTTCACCTCCTGGCTGGAGTGAGCAGAGTACTTTATATCTACAATATTGTCAGAATCAACATTATTCTCATCAATAAAGTCATTGATTTGCAGATCTATCGCGGTATCGAAATCATCCACTCCAGTATATTGAAAATGCTTTGTTTTAACCTTGCCCATAATTTTTTATTTTTATTAGTTCTACATGCTTTTCTGTGCATACGAGGCTTTGGCCAATTTGATTCAAAATTGATGAATAAAGTTTATCCGGCTTTTATCCATGAATGAAAATGGAGGATATGCGACGCTTAAGGGGAGTATCGAAAAACGAACAGGTAATCCCGGGAATTATTTGACAACAGTTGTTACTGCGCCTCCATCCAAGATGTAAAACGCTGAAATTCATTGTGATGTTCCGACATCCACAATAACACATCCTCGTTATATCGGCAACCACTAATAAAATAGCAGAATGTTTCCGAAAAATTATTTTTTTGGAGCTTTGAAAAGAAGTTCACGTAAAAATCCCACCAGAACCCATTTTTATCAACAGACGACTCTTCCAAAATCTTAAAAAGCGTTGTACTATTGTTAGCAAATTTAACCAACAAACTATTACCTATCTCAGTTCCTTCGGCCTCTTTCTCAAATTCAGAGGCTTTAATCATACTTACAGCCAATTCTGCATTGGCAAATTCGCCATAGTTAAAACCGGCCTTAATAAGCTGGATATCACGCTGCCCTTTTACACGAACACCCTGGTTCCAAAGAGACCCCAACAGATCATAAGCCGTTGTGCTGCGATCACTGTCCTGCTCCAGCAGCAAAAAGTAGTATAGGGGCAACATGCTGCGCACCCTTTCCCCCATGTCGAACATGATGTAAGCTAACAGCAGGTGGCTGCTCGCATGTGCGGGATACATTTCAATGGCAAAAACCGCGTGTTCTTGTGCTTCTTCATACTGCTTATTATTAAATTGGGACAGTGCCAGGTTATAATGCAACAAATAGCTAGCCGGATATTTCTTCAAAGCTTCCTTATAGATTTTTCTGGCTTTCCTGGATCTCCCAAGGTTTTCCCAGGCCGAACCATTTATGAGATATGCATCTTCGCAATACTCCCCTCCTTTATCCAACAACTTACTGCTGTAAACGGCGGCTTGCGCATCATCCTGCAAAGCCAGATAAGTTGCCGCCATTTGGTAGCAAACCAAATCCGAGCTTTTATCAAGCTTATATGCTTGCTTAAACCAAGACAAGGCTTTTTCATATTTTCCGGTTTGATAATCGGATATTCCCCTTGATAAGATGGTTTCAAAATCGGAGGTTTGAGCATGTACTTGCAATGGCGCAAGCATACAGGATATAATTATTGCGATTATTATTCTAGCATTCATCTAATTAAAATAAGTATCAAGTATCAAGACTAACGAACATCACCTGCTCCTCTATAGCATAGGAGGCAAAGGGCCTATGTTTTTAATCATCACTTTGTTTGTATAACAACAGACATGGGTATTTTATCTGTTTAGAATTAAGTTTATTTATATTTTAAACGGTATTCCGCTTCTTTAATTGCTGGAACGCGAAATTACACAGAAATATTTAACTCTGATCTTCAATAATCGTACCGTTATCACATTTATCAAATTTTAACAGATTGCAATATAGATTCGATCAGCCTTACATAATAAGCTTTGTTTTGCTTCTGCGGGGCGTGAACAAAACCATCAATCATCAATAACCGGCCATTGGCATCATCTATTATAAAATAATCGACAAATGGCCCTCCCATAAAAAAACCTTCCACCTTCCATAATCCTCGGACTTCGATCACATTTAAACCATTCACAACCATCCTTTTAGAAACTACAGGTATTGTTTTCTCCGTTTGCATACAAGTTAGCTCCGAAGGTCCGGGAATAAATACCCTGCCTACCGAATCGCGCAAGTGTACCAAGTCCTTATCGCTAATGGACGATATGTTTTCCAGTTCGAAAGATTTTAGCACAATGTGCATGGATGTTTCTAATCGATCGAACCTAAACCAACTAAAGTCAGCTGTATCTTTAACCAATCTATAACCTTTGGGCAGCACCATTTTCACCCCATGCTTATCGTGGATATATCGTCTTGTTGCGGTATCAGCACCTTTAAAGTTAGCCAATTTCATGGTTTTAATATCACCATAATACAGAAAATCAAATATTTGTGATTGATGATCTTTAAATACTTTCGAGAAAGAAGCTATATTTGGGATCTCAATTTCAACAACCTGCTGATGCCTTGCCCAAACACTTCTCCGGAATAAAATCTTAGGTTTATCTAATGCTTTTTGTTGCACGATAATAATGTTTCGATATGCCTTAAAATGCCCTTCAAAGTCATTGGGCGTTATGGAAGATACTTTAAAGGTCGGTTCCGCTTGCGGTACGCAAGGGAATTCCTGGTTGGCAAAGGCAGCTATAACTCTTTTTACTTCTGTTTTTTGCAAGCCCTTATCCATCACCACCAAAAGCTCACCAGGGGCACCAACCGATCGGCTTTTAATGGAATCTCCAGAAGTCTGACAGCCGGAAATATAAAAGAACAAGGCAACGAACACTACGTTAAAATTACGCAAAGAAAGTACATTAAGAATAATCATGGAGTTCATATTTTAGTTAAAAAAAACCTGCCTCGAAAAGGGAAAACGAGGCAGCTATATCTAAGAATTTTATTTTTATTGCTTGCTTGGGAATTATTGGTAATCACTATATATTAACAACTTATCGTAAAGCAAACTTTATTGGTACCTGATACGACACGGGCACCGCGCGAGTGCCTTGTTTACCTGGCTTCCAATCGGGCATACCCGATACCACCCGTAAAGCCTCCCTGTCCAAATTAGCATCGACCCCCCGGAGTATGCTAACTTTTTCAACCTGGCCGGTTTCACTAATCACAAAACTCAGATAAACAGTACCTTCAATGCCGTTTTCGGCGGCTATTACCGGATACCTTACCGAGGAAGCCAGAAAGGATCTCAACGCCTTTTCTCCGCCCGGAAACTCTGGTTTGTCGGACACGGCAAAGAACGGTATTGGATCGGTATCTTCCTCTTGTTCTCCCATGTGTTCCAGTGCGATGGACATATCTTCCAATGATTCTGAATTAATTTCCAACTCCTCTTCTGGCAAATCGTACTCATCATCAACGATAAGCAACTCTTCCAAAACAATCTGTTTTGGTTTCGGCTGCTCTACTTCAGGTTCTTTCTCCCTAATAACAGGGATCATTTCTTCATCGTTATCAAAAATCGAGTTATCGACCAGTACTCCGGGATTCTGACGGATAGTCTTCCATTCGAATGCTACTAGCGAAGCTCCCAAAGCCACCACTAAACCAATCTGTAAAAACATAAACCGTTTTCGCTCCAGGTCGGCTTCTTTCGTTTTTTTCACTTCCATTGTCTAACGTTTTAAAGATTATGTAACTGAAATATTCAGCTACACTTTCTTTTAACCAAGCCTTATACCAAAAAACAAAACCGGGGAGTTCAATAATCGCATGTATCTGCATATCTGAATATTACCACTCTTAAGCCAGACAAACCAAATACAAGTAGAATAATGTAAAACCGCCCGACTGGGCGCAATAGCCCACCCAATATTTATTTTTCAATGAATCAGTAATTGCAAGCCTAATATTTATTTTTTAATTAGTTTTGTACTCAACCTATTGATTTTACGAACAGATTGAACGTGCATACGACCTTATCTTTGATACATCGTTTTTTAGAAGACCGACTCACAAGCTTTTTTCCCTGTCCTTGTGCGATTGCTCTTCTTGACGCTGAAAAGAAATTGGTTTACACGAGAATTACCGGGGAACTTGCGCCTTATAAGGTTTCATTCCTAAAACACATCCGGGAATCTCAACAAAACCTTACGACCAACGATTTTACGATCGTGTCAAAAGCATTATATGGTTCACAAATGTTTTTGGCACTAGGATTAATGGATAAGGAGACCAATGTAGTTACTTATCTAAATTTAATCTGCGAGAATATCGATCAGCACATCAAGGAAAGCCACACCCTGAATATGCTAGGACAAAGCGAGGCTTTTTTTTCGGCGATGATTGATTCCGTAAAAGCAGGCATGATCGCCACCGATCAGGGCGGTAATATTCTTTATGCCAACATGCACATTTGCAGAACACTAAAAATCAATAAGGAATCCCTAACAAAAACATCTATTCGCAAATTGATCCCCAATTGGAGCACTATTTTTAAGAAATTAAGCGCGGGGAATCTCGTCAAAAATGAAGAGGTTATAATTACCAATCAGGCAAGCTTGCTTAAATTGAATATGGATGCTGCTGCAATTAACGACCAAAATAATAGCATGATAGGCTTTTGCATTGTATTCCGCACTTTGGAGAAAATGAAATCGTCGTATTCAAAGAATTTGGGAATGGAAGCCAGGTACCGTTTTAAAGATATTATTGGCAAGAGCAAAGCGATGAAACAGGTGATTGAGTATGCCGAAACCATTGCGAATAGTCCATCTACGATTTTAATCGAAGGCGAAAGCGGCACTGGGAAAGAAGTTTTTGCGCAAAGTATCCACAATGCCAGCAATCGCAAAAAAAACGCATTTGTGGCCATTAACTGTGCGGCCATACCAGAAAATTTGATTGAAAGCGAACTTTTTGGTTATGACGATGGTGCCTTTACCGGTGCTAAGAAAGGTGGCCAGTCCGGAAAATTTGAGTTGGCGAACAAGGGCACCCTGTTTCTGGACGAGATTGGAGACATGAAACCGGACATGCAGGTAAAACTGCTCAGAACCATTCAGGAAAGCAGTGTTACCAGAATTGGTGGCGACAAGGTGATTCCTGTGGATGTGAGAATCATTGCCGCTACCAATAAAAACCTGGCCGAAGAGGTTGAAAAAAGCAATTTCAGAATGGACTTATATTACAGGATAAGCGTTATTCCTTTGCACATCCCTTCGTTACGTGAACGCAAAAGCGACCTGCCATCTTTAATCCGTTTTTTCCTGAACCAGAAAAGTCTTAAGCTTCAAAAAGATATCCCTCAAATGGGATATTCCACCCTGCAACAGTTGTTGGACTATGACTGGCCGGGCAATGTGCGGGAATTGGAGAATTTTATCGAGCAACTGGTCAACTTTAACGGGAAAATTTCTTTGGACAGCTTTCAAAAACTTAAACAAGAAGAACAATTGATCACCCATATTCCTTTCGTCCAGGCACAATCGGAATTCGCCGCTCCTCAGTCGCTTAAAGAAGTAGAAAAAAATCATATCATCAACACCCTGAAACAGCACAAGGGAAATATGACAAAAACGGCCAAAACCTTAGGCATTAGCAGAAACACCCTGTACCTGAAATCAAAGAAATACGAAATTTCCATTCCCGAAATTCAGATTCAGCTAAACACATAGCGTCCTTTATTAGGACAATGTATTATTTTAGGACATTCTGAACAAATATAAATGTCCTATTTTAGTGCATTGCTAATTTACCATGCAACACGACACCTTCTTAACTTTCTGAATACTTTCCATTTAAGCAAGTTGGCACACAATTGGATATCACAAGTTTAAATTATGGATGTCATGGGTCAAAATCAAAAAACACATACAATAAGAATTTGCCTGGGAAGTTCTTGTTATACAAGGGGTAATGCCGAAAACCTGAAGATTATTCAATCTTTTGTGGAAGAAAGAAACATTGGCGCTTCACTTGACTTCAGAGGTCACCTTTGCAACGAAAACTGCAACCGCGGTCCGGTAATAACCATCGATGACCAATCGTACGAAGAAGTGCAACCTTTTCAGGTAGAAAAACTGCTTGAGGAAACACTCGGATAGACCATGAACACAAAACCCATCTATACCATAGAAAACGACTGCAAGGATTGCTACAAGTGCATTCGCAATTGCCCGTCGAAAGCTATAAAAATAACGGAGCAAAAAGCTTCGATTATTGACGAACGCTGTGTTTACTGCGGCCATTGTGTTTCTATTTGTCCTGCAGGTGCCAAGCAGGTGCGCGATGGTGTTTCCAGGGTTAAACAACTGATTAAATCAGACACAACAACCGTGGTGTCATTAGCCCCTTCATTTCGTTCGGAGTTTAAAAACATATCTGAACAACAATTAATTGCCGCGTTAACAGCAATGGGTTTTAACTACATTTCGGAAACTGCGTTAGGCGCTCAAATAGTGACCGAGCACACCGGGCAGTTTTTGAAAGCCCGCAAGAAAGGTGTATTTATCTCCTCGGCATGTCCCGGTGTTGTTGAACTCATAAAAAAATATTATCCACAACACATTCCCAACATCACCCCTTTTCTGTCTCCCATGCTTTCACATGCCAAAATGCTGAAGCAAGAACTGGGCGATGATATTTCTGTTGTCTTTATAGGTCCTTGCATTGCCAAAAAGGCCGAAGCCGACAATTGGCCCAAACTAATAGACACGGCCATCTCGTTTACGGAACTGAACCAGTGGATGGAAGAAGAGGGAATAATGGAAAAAATGGACAAGGAGTTACAAAACACTCCGTTTTTTCCTCACCGCGCCAATACCGGAAACGTTTATCCCGTAGATGGCGGGATGATTAAGACATTGTCCGAAACCAAGGACAGCAATATTTTAAGCCTTTCTTTTTCAGGTATCTACGAAGTAAAACGGGTGCTTGAAAATCTGGACAATATTCAACATAATGGCCCTGTTTTCCTGGAACTCCTGTTATGCGAAGGAGGCTGCATCAACGGCCCCGGTTGCATCAGCGAAGCAAACCCCGTCCAAAAAAAGATTGATATACTTTACAGCCAAAATAATTCCGTAGAAAAAGAACATGATCCCGTTCTTATAAATATTGAATGTGATTACTTTGGTGCAAAACCTATTCGACAACCCGAGTTTTCGCCCAAAGAAATCCAGGAGACACTTTACAGTATCGGGAAATCGGATCCGTCCGAAGAGCTGAACTGTGGGAGTTGCGGTTACAATACCTGCCGGGAGTTTGCCCAAGCAACTTTAGCGGGTATGGCGGAGACAAACATGTGCGTTTCACATCTTAGAAAAATCGCCCACAACCAGGCCACTGTATTACTTAAAAAGATTCCATCGGGCGTAATGGTTGTCAACCAAGACCTCATGGTGACAGAAATGAACCTGAGTTGCGCAAAAATGTTGGGACCTGACATTGAAAAAAGCTATTTAAAAAACAATGGACTAAAGGGCATCACCATTGACGACCTGGGGTATTTTACAGAGCATTTTAAAACAGCTATTCACACCGGTAAAGAATATAACCAAATCGCTATCAACCAAAACGGAAATAATTTTCAGCTCTCCATATTCAACATTCAAAAACACAAGCTGATTACCGGAATCATTCAAAATTTCAAAAACAAAGAGTTTAAAGCGGACATCATTGAAAACAGGACCCGAGAAGTGATTAAAAAGAACATGGAAACAGTTCAGAAGATTGCTGCTTTACTTGGCGAAAACGCTTCACATACCGATTCCTTGCTCAACTCCATCCTGAACGACTATTCCTCGGAGGGAATTTCGGCACAACCAAAAATTATGGCCAACAATGAATAGTCCTTTTGTGATAGAAGCTGAACACATCAGCCATGCAAAGGCCGGTGAATCAACCTGTGGCGACTCCATCCTGTTTAGCAAGATAAAGGAGGAAAACAGATTGGTTGCCGTTGTTTCTGATGGACTGGGAAGTGGTGTCAAGGCCAATATTTCGGCTACGATGACAAGCACTATGGCACTTCAGTTTACCATTGCCGGAGAGCCGGTTGAAAGAACTGCAGAATTCATTACCAACACTTTGCCCCTGGATTCCAAACGAAAAGTGAGCTATTCTACTTTTTCTATACTTGACATTAATTACAAAGGCAAGGTTAAAGTTATCGAATATGATAATCCCCCTATATTGGTTTTTAGACGTGGTGAATTTATCGAACTCCATAAAAAAGAAAAAACGCTCAGCAATATTCAATCTTGCAGAAACAAGATTTATCAATACGATTTTAAACTCGAGAAGGAAGATCGCATCATTATGGTGACCGATGGGGTAACACAATGCGGCATGGGAAGTGACGAGATGCACTTTGGATGGCAACTCTCTGGATTAAAATCTTTTATCCGGAAAACCATCAACCAACAACCCAACATATCAGCGCATGAGCTGGCGGGAGACATTATTGCACAATCAATGCACATTGACAACAACACTTTACAAGATGATGCTTCCTGTTGCGTACTATATTACAGGCGACCCAGGAAATTGCTTATTGTAACGGGCCCTCCCTTTCATAAAGAAAACGATACTGTTTTGGCCCGCTCCATCAGCGATTTTTATGGCAAGACAATTGTTTGCGGCGGAACAACATCTAAAATTGTTGCCCGGGAATTAGGAAGTGAAGTTGAAATTGACCTGAACAATTATGTTCCAGGCTTGCCCCCAAAAGCTACCATGAAGGGTGTTGACCTGGTTACCGAAGGAATTATCACCCTGGCTAAAGTCTCCGAAGAACTTGAAACCATTAATTCTATCGGGCAAGTGCCCAATTCCACATCCGGCGAAATCATTAAGATGATGATGGAAAGCGATGAGATACAATTTATTTCCGGCACAAGAGTGAACAACGCACACCAGGACCCCAACCTTCCGGTAGAGTTGGAAATCAGACGTAACGTTGTCAAAAGGATTTCACACCGTCTGGAAAACAAATTTTTAAAGAAAACCTCTATCACGTATCTATAACAAAGCAGAATGAGAAGTAAAAAGTTAACAGTTACCGGTCAGCAGTCGGTTGTACGCAGTCCCGAAAATATCAAAATCAATGATTTTGTAGCGTTTCCGGGGGTACTCGAAAAACATCCCATATTTAAACTTTGTTTTATTCGGGAAAAGCACGTCACTTTTTATGACCCAGACTGTAGATTAAGAGATCATAATAAAATATCTGAAAATATAAACTTGAACTAGCGAATGACTTATTTTAACAACGCAATTCAAACTAAAAGGGAGCTACAAACTACCTTAATCAAACTATTAAAGCAAGATCAACTTATCGAAAAAATAGATCGTATACCTTTGGAAATGCGACCTAAATCGAAAACGCCCATTAGGTGCTGCGTGCATAAGGACCGGGCTGTGATCAAGTACAAATCGATGGCTATCATGGGCTTTTGCACCGAGGACGAAGAAGACGAACTTACACCACTAAGTGAATATGCCCAGAAAGCTTTGGAAAAAACGGAAATCCCCAAAGAGCATTTAACTGTTATCGACGAGGCTTGTAGTTCTTGTGTACAGGTAAATTATACGGTTAGCAACCTTTGCCAGGGATGTGCCGGACGTGCTTGTCAGGTCAACTGCCCCAAAGATGCCATTAGAGTGGTGAATAGCAAAGCGATTATCGACAACCAAAAGTGTGTGAACTGCGGATTATGTCAAAAGGCTTGCCCCTTTCATGCAATCGCCTATTTGCCTGTACCCTGCGAAGAAGCCTGTCCCGTGCAAGCGATCAAAAAGAACGAAGAGGGTATTGAGGTGATTGATATGGGCAAATGTATATATTGCGGTAAATGCATGACTGCCTGTCCGTTTGGTGCTGTCATGGAAAAGTCACAGGTGCTTCAGCTGGCCAAAACATTAAAAAGCCAGGAGGAGACCGTCGCCATGGTTGCCCCCGCTATTCTGGGGCAGTTTAAAGCCAGTGCCGAACAAATATTAGGGGCCCTCAAAGCCATTGGTTTTACACATATAATTGAGGTTGCCGAAGGTGCCGATATTACCGCCAAAAACGAAACGGAAGAATGGATCGAAACAGTTCAGAAAAATGATCCATTTCTGACATCATCTTGTTGTCCTGCTCACACCTTACTGAGCGAAAAACATATCAAAACACTTCAGCCATTGGTATCGCATACCAAATCGCCCATGATTTATACTGCACACATAGCGAAGAAGAAATTCCCAAACGCCAAACGTGTATTTATTGGCCCATGCCTGGCCAAACGACATGAAGCCAGTGCATCAGGAGAAATTGATTTTGTGATGACATTTGAAGAACTAAACTCTTTTTTTACCGCTTATGAAATAGATTTTGCGACTATCGAGAATGTGACATTAGGTTCGAACATCTCTGCCGAAGCACGGGGTTTTGCATTAAGCGGGGGCGTAGCCCAAGCCATTAAAAATAGCGTACCCAACGGATATGCCTTTAAAGAGTTTTTGATCGATGGTCTGCACAAAAAGAACATCAAATTACTGAAGGCCTTTAGTACAAAAGCACCCGATTACAATTTTATTGAAGTAATGGGATGCGAAGGTGGATGTATGAACGGGCCGGGAAGTGTTACTGCCTATAAAACCGGAACAGCACTATTAAAAAAAGCCATTAAACAACAGGAACAAAACGTAAACGTCTAATCGTAACCCTTTCCAAAGTATTTAGAATAATGGCCAAAACTGAAAGTAAATCGCCGATACGAATGGCAGCAACAAAATCGCACTGTAGCGTAACCTTATTCGTTATCTTATAGTATTAACAACATATTTTATGTGATTTATATTAAAGGTTCACAAAATTTGCAGACAAAAAGAGGTTGTATTCTTTACATCCTCTTTTTTTCAAACAATGAGGTTCGGAGGCTAAACAATAAGGTCAGAGACCCAAACAATGAGATTCGGAGGCCAAACAATAAGGTTTGCGATTCAATCAATGAGGTACGGAGGTCAAACAATAAGGTTCATGACTCAAACAATGAGGTCTGGACGTCAATCAATAAGGTTTGTGACTCAAACAATGAGGTTCGGAAGTCAATCAATAAGGTTTGTGATTCAATCAATAAAGGATACAGTTTTAGCAGAATGGTTTGTGATTCGGGTAATAAGGTTCAACCCGCAATATGCATTAGAAAAGCTATTACAACATTTTGACTATGAAGTCAGCGCTGTGGCAGTTCCAATTTAATGGATGCAGAAATACTGTCTTACGAAACAAAATCCTTAGAAAAAGAGATCGTTATAGCCATGATTCCGGAAGATAGTGTTAGCAATTGCTTCACTAAATCGCGGACACCGTCAATAGAATTTTCAAAATCTTTAGGGTCCTAATTTCTTAACAAAAAACATGGATGTCAATAGCAAACAACGAATATCACGCAATACTCTTATCAATCTCAATCCCAAACTTTTTAATCTTTCGTTTTAACGCATCCCTCGAAATACAAAGAAGTTCCGCTGCCTGCGTTTGGTTCATATCACAGCGTTTTAGGGCTTCCATTATTAACTTGTGTTCGTTCCTTTCCAAATCCAAGGTATCATAAGCCATGGCTACTTTTTTAACATCTCCTTTTAACGGAAAATCTTCAGGTGTCAACTTATCCCCATCCAGTAATATTAGTGCACGCTCCACCATATTGCGGAGTTCGCGCACATTGCCCGGAAAATAATAGGCTTGCAGTTTTTTAATTATGTCGACACTGATAGCGGGTACTTCGATGTTCTTTTTTCGTGCAAAAGATTGCACAAAATGCATCAGTAGCGGTTGGATATCTTCCGGTCTTTCGCGCAACGGAGGTATGTTTATTTCAATGGTATTGATACGATGATACAGGTCGATGCGAAACTTGTTCTCTTCTATCAACTGCTCAATGTTTTTATTGGTGGCCGAAATAATCCGCACATCCACCGGCATCTCTTTGGTACCTCCTACCCGCTTCACCTTGTTTTCCTCAATTGCGCGCAACAGCTTTGCTTGCAACGCAAATGGCATATCGGCTATCTCATCCAGAAAAAGGGTTCCCTTGTTGGCCAGCTCAAAATACCCTTTTTTATCCTCGCGGGCATCTGTAAAAGCTCCTTTTACGTGTCCAAAAAATTCGCTTTCGAGCAGACTGACAGGAATAGCGGAACTGTTAACCGGGGCAAAAACCTGTTCGTTCCTGGGACTTCCGTAATGAATTATCCTGGAAATAATCTCTTTACCTGTTCCGTTTTCACCTGTCACCAATACATTAACATCCCTATCCCTGGCAGCCTTTAGTGCCATTTTTATAACACGTTTGATGGCTTCGCTTTCTCCGACAAAATCTTTCTCGATCATTCCTTCCAACTCCTTTGAAACCAAAGATCCAATATTTTCAGCATTCTCCAGCTTTTTCTGAAGTTCCACAAACTTTCCGGTTCGCTCCACAGCCACCTGAATATCCATTACCTGAAATGGTTTACGGATAAAGTCGGAGGCACCGCTACGCATGGCTTCAATCACCATGTCCATATCGCCATAGCCGCTGATCATGATAACTTCGGTATTCGGGAAATCCTCTTTTACTTTGTTCAGCACGTCCAGTCCGTTCATACCCGGAAGCAACACATCCAGAATCAGTATTCCCGGTTGTTCCTTTTCAAGCAAGGCAAAACCCTCATTGGGCATATTGGCCGTAAATACCTCAAAGTTTCTCTTGTCGAGATGATATTTTAGCTTTTCCGTGATCCGGGATTCATCGTCCAGGATTAATATTTTTAGGTTGTTCATCGTATCAATATTAGAGTAACAAGTAGAAAGACTGGTTTTTATTTCGCCGCAGGAAAAATCACCTTCATAATAGTGCCATCCTTTACACGACTTTGCACCTCAATACGTCCTTTCATTTCTTTTACCAGACTATACGAAATAGACAAACCAAGTCCCGTTCCTTTCCCCAGCTGTTTGCTGGTTACAAAGGGCAGAAATATATCGGTTTGTTTTTCGTGAGGAATACCTACCCCATTGTCCATTAGTTTTATAAACACTTCATCTCCCTCAGAACCCGTTTCTATGAGTATCTGTTTTTTAAAACCAGTTTCACCCATCTCCCTTTCACTCACCGCATCTCTTGCATTGGAAAGCAGGTTATGAATTACTTGTTCCACCTTATGCGGGTTCCCCAAAATATCCGGTATTCCATTGTTCAGGCTGAGCCGTAAATCGATATTGTGTGTTTGGTACTGTCGGCGGAGCATGGAAACTGCTGAACCCACACAGTCTGACACAGAAAACCGCTCGTAGACACTTTCCTTTTGGCCGCTGGAAAATACCCTGATATGGTCAACTATTTCGCGGACACGAGCGATGTCTTCAAATATTTCACCCACCGATTTTTTTACGTAGTTTTGGTCCGGCACCTCTTCTTCCAGTTCAAATTGTATCCCTTCGGCCGATAATGAAATATTCTGGATGGGCTGGTTTATTTCGTGAGCGATTCCGGCTGCCAATTCGCCCAGGGAAGACAGGCTTGCCTGATGCACAATGATTTGTTGCTGCTCAACTTGTTTTTGTAGCGCCTCCTTCACTTTGATCTCCAGGTTTTTGTTTTCCTCGCGTTTTAAGTAATACCGGTAATAAATGATGAAAACCAATATCAACACCACTACTATGGTAAACCCAAAAGAAAGCCGCCACACGGACAGGTTCTCTTTCTCCAGCCTTAACCGGTAGTTCTCATTTTTGGCTTCCAAAATTTCGTTTTCCCGGTTCTTTTTTTCCAGATCGCTCACTGCCAGCGTATTTACAAATTGTGCCACATTCTGCTCTCCGGCAAGTACATCCGAAACATTCGAATACCGCACCTGATACTCATATGCCTTTTTATAATCTCCCATAGTCTTGTAAATAAATGATAACATCCGATAGTTATCCTGTATCACGTCCCTACTCCCAATCACTTTGGCCAAGGCTATACTCTTTTGGTGGTGCAAGATGGCTTTTTTATTATTGCTCAATTTGCCATATATTCTGGCCAGGTTTAAAAACGATACTGAAGCTCCCAAATGATCGTTTTGTTGAACCTGCAGCTCTAACGCTTCCCGATAGAAATCCTGGGACTCGCTAAGCATATTTTTACGATAATATACCCCACCCATATTGTTCAGCACCGAGGCAAAACTAAGACTGTCGCCCCTTTGCAAATATTCCTTATGCAATAAAGTAAAATACTCTAACGCTTTGTCATATTCTTCCTCATTAAACCAAATATCACCAATACTCTCCCATAATGCTGTTTTTTCCAGCTCATAACCTTTTCCC
This sequence comes from Saccharicrinis sp. GN24d3, assembly GCF_052400645.1. Classification (NCBI taxonomy): domain Bacteria; kingdom Pseudomonadati; phylum Bacteroidota; class Bacteroidia; order Marinilabiliales; family Marinilabiliaceae; genus Saccharicrinis; species Saccharicrinis sp. GN24d3. The sequence continues at coordinate 45,286 of NZ_JBQTGI010000021.1, read as the reverse complement.
TCTTCCGTTATGTACCCAAGGGCTTTTGTATAATTTTCGAGCGCAATCTGGTTCTCTCCCAAATTCTTGTGCACATTTCCCATATCCAGATAGGTAGAGATAATGTTGGACACATCGTTCTCCTTTAAATAAATCAGCAAGGAGTTTTTATAACTATCGAGAGCTTTTTGAAATGTTTTAAGACGATAAAACTTAGTCGCTAAAGCAGTTACACTGCTCTGGTCACCTATCGACTCATAAGTTGAAAGTGATTTTTTATAGTACGAATAGAGATTTTCATAATCATTCAGGAAGTAATACCCCATCCCCAGATTACCGTAGGCTTTGGCTTTTCCTTCCTGATCGTTTAAGGAGGTGGCCAACTTTAGCGCCTGGTTGGCATATTGAATCGCTTTTTCGGCATCGGAAGAAATATAATAGGCCGAAAGTTGGTTGTACACCTCCACCTTTTCGGGCAAGGAGGCATTTTTCAGCTTTCGATGAAGCTGATTAATAACGGACTCCTCTGCTTTGAGCTGAACACTAAAAACAAAAAGAACAACAAATCCGTATTTCAGCAGAAACTTCATGCTTTGTTACCTGTTAGATCCTGACAAACTAAACGACAGCTCTCCGGAAAATTGCATATACTTAACTTTTTTAACCTCAATTTCGGCGCTGTCCACTTTAGTTTCTTCCAATACCGTATTCAACACCATACGGGCAAAAGCTTCGATCAAGTTAAAATGACCGGATTCGGCCCTTCCCATAATTTCCTTCACCATACGCTTTAAGTCTATCGCATCCGAAGGATCGTCACTCCCCTCTTCCAAAACACTATTATATCGAACGGTAATTGTCACCAACAAATCCTGTTGATAATCCTGGAGATGCGGTTCAAACCCCACATTGCTCCGTACTAATAAGTTTTTAATTTTTAATGTTCCCATGGTAGATTATTCTCCAGCTATCCGGTAAAAAAAATAAATGTAAGAATTTAAGCGGATTTATTCATGAGAATTCATGAATAATGACTTTAGCTCAAACAGTGCATGCACTTACTGAGCTAAAGTCAAAATTAAAACCAAAACGTTACCCCCCGGTTTGCAACGAGGGGGTATTGGTCAATCGTTTTTAACGATATTCATCATTGAGGATTTGATGTCAAAGAATTAAATCCTTAAATTTTAAATAAAAATATCTGCAGAAAACTATGCATACTAGACCAAAATGCAAACTGCTTTCTGACATTTACGATTGTTGATTGGGTTGATGTTTTTACTCGACAGGAATACAAATTTGAAATTGTAAATTTGTTAAATTATGGTATTAATAACAAAGGCTTAACTCTTTTTGCTTGGTGGGCGATGTCCAACCTCCTTCATTTAGCCTGTAAGGCTGAAGATGGTTTTAAGCTAAGCGAAATAATAAGGGGTTTTAAAAAGCAGACCGCTAAGGCTATCGTAAATTCTATTCAGCAAATTCCGGAAAGCAGAAAACATTGGATGTTGTATAGGTTTGAGTTCGTAGGGAACTTCTATAACCATATTCAGAAATATAAATTTTGGCAATAAACCAGCCACTCTGTTTTATTGGACACCAATCAGAAGATTGAACAGCGGATAAACTATATTCATGAAAATCCTGCTCGGGTTTGATAGTTATGCATCCTCGTGAATATTTGTATAGCTCAGCAGTAGGTTATTCAAACGAACAAGGTTTGGTTAAAATACATGTTGTGACATAACCCCTTATCGTTATAAACGATTGAGCAGCACAACCCCTCGTTACAAACGAGGGGCAGGTAGAAATTTCACGTTATTTGGTGTAGACCAATTCTTACTTATAAATCAACTCAAGAAGCAACTCAAGACCAGCCTGATCGTCCTGGTCGAACTGAGCCAGGTCGCGACTATCCACGTCCAGCACACCAACTACCTCGCCATCCTTAATAAGAGGCACCACTATTTCCGATTTCGAAAGTGAGCTACAGGCGATATGACCAGGAAAGGTCTCTACATCATCTACAAGAACCGTCTTTTTAGAATTTATACCAGCCCAGCAAACTCCGGTATCTTTTTTTAAACGCAGGCAGGCCACAGGCCCTTGGTAAGGCCCAACCAGCAACTCCCCATTCTCCAGCAAGTAAAATCCTGTCCAATAAAAGCCCTTCATTTTATGATGAAGCAGAGCAGCCATAGTTGACATCCGGGATATGGGATTATTAACAGGAGCTGTTAACTCTTCTATTTGGGCATATAACCTTTTATATTTGGCTAATTTAGGCGATTCTTTTCTCATGTTTAATTATCTTTTAAAACTTTCATGAATATGTATAACTATCTTTTCCCAAAATTTGAAACGACGAAAAAGACGAGATTAATGGAAACAAAAATGCAAGATAATCACTAAAGTTTATCTTGCACAATATTAAAAACTATGTCGCTATTATTTTAATCTTCAAGCATACTTTGTAATTTTTTACGGGTAAAGAAAATTCTACTTTTTACCGTCCCAATGGGCAATTCGAGCTTCTCAGCAATTTCCTTATACTTGTAACCCGAGGTATGCATGGTAAAAGGAATCTTAAATTCATCCTCCAATCTTTCGATACTTTGGTTCATTTCATTTACAGACTGTACCATTTCCGGTGTTTCTGACGCATAGTTGCCCTTGAATGCAACCCTATACGCATCTTCTGCCGACTCAAATGTGTTTCTGGTTTTTTGTATCCTACGATAATTGTTGATAAAGGTATTTTTCATGATGGTAAACACCCATGCCTTAAAATTCGTGTTCGACACAAATTGTTTTCTATATGTAAGCGCCTTTAACGTTGTTTCTTGCAACAAATCATTGGCATCCTCTTCGTTTGCGGTTAAACTAAGCGCAAAATACCTTAGCTTATCCTGTAAGCTCAGTAAGCTTTCGTTGAATTGCATTGCTGTCATGGTGTATTGTTTTTGGCCTGTTTGTTACTATTCTCTATTTGCTTTGATTGTTTAACAAATATACGACATCTATAAACGATACCAAAGGATTTTAAACTCTTTTATTATTTTATTTTTACTCATTCTAAATAACGATATCACATTTGCCTGTTTATCAGGTAAATTAATGAACAACTCAAGCAAAATCTAAATTACGATTAATTTCGGTTGCAAAAAACACTTTGTAAAAGATTAAACAAAAAAAATGGCGTCACCCCAAGGTATCGTCTGTATTTTAAATACTTACTAATTAACCCGTAATTTTTCGGTCATCTGTTTATGACCCATTCGTATTTTTACAAGATAAAAACCTTTCGGCAACTCCGGCAGTTCTATTTCCTGTTCATATATTTCAGAACCTTTAAAATATGCCTTCTTTATGAATTGCTGACCCGATGAACCAAAAACACTAACCTCAAATACACCCATGTAAACATCTTTTAGCAAAACCCTTACCCGGTTGCCCTTCGTAGGGTTAGGAAACACACTAACTTCAAAATCACTTGTGCTATTTTGGTTTACACTGGATATTTGCCCTTGAATTCGAATATTATCAATTACCCATCCCCAACCATCTTCAAATGGATCCGAATGCAATTTAAATCGGATCAATATGGTATCCCCGGCAGCAAAAGTATCATATAAGTTAACGTGATGATCCGTAAAATCTTTTGCCGAAGGAGTGGCTTTATAATCATTGACACCCTGATTCCAGATATCTTCGTATGAGAAGTCGTAACCCGGTGCCAATGCTTTCCATTCCAATCCATCTTTAGAACCTTCCACAACTGCATAATCAAAGAAATCTTCATCAGGGTATTCAGAATTTGTTTCACCTGTTTCCAGGTAAGCTATGTCATAGTATTTTAAAAAAGCCATTTCTTCGTCGTTGGAAATAATGATAGGATATTTTAAAGTATAAATTAGATCCACATTTTCCGGATAAGGATGGGGTGAGTGGATGGCATCATTGCTGAACTCTCCTTTTTGAATTGAAAAATAACTACCCACAAAATGATCTAAGTTAACCTCATCATCAAACTTATTGATATAAGAAGTAATGGGCTGCTCAACTGAAACAACTTCCAGATGCTTAACATTTGAGCTATACTTTTGCCCGTTCAAATAACCATATACTTGCAGTTTCTCCGAAGTCTCTATCGAACTTGAAACCGTATCTATCCTATTTCCTGCGCCCACATTCCTATAGGTTTTTACCAACCCTTTGTCGTTATATAGCTCAAAAGAATCCAGTTCAACATCAAACACCGTGCTTAACACATAATCGCCTCTCGGGTTAATCCCGGCGTTATCTATGAAAGGGTGTTTTATCTCGTTGCTCAACTGGGCCATCTTAACCGTCCAAACCCCTAACCCATGGGTTCCCAAAATTACCTCATCACCAACAATCTTTATATCCCAAATGGATACGGCCGGTATCCCGTTGTTTGCATAGGCCCAGGATAATCCATCATCTTCACTTATAAACAAACCTATTTCTGTCCCAGCCCAAATAGTAGGGGTACTGAATGGCATTACCTGCATTGTGTTTACTGCCACATTGGGGAAATTATTACTACTTGTCGCACTCGACCCAATTAAACCAAAACCCGACAAATCCTCCCACGTCTCACCCAGATCTGTCGTTCTTACTATTTTGGGGCGATTGGCCATCGAAAAAACCAAATAGGCCGTTTCCGGATCAACCGGGTGGGTTACAATATCTGTTATCGCCCCCATATTGGCAAAAGGCACAATTGAACTAAAAGTTTCTCCTCCATCTGTTGAAACATGAACTCTTCCTTTGGTAAAACCATCCAGCGCATTCACTCGAACCCCTGCCCAAACAATATCGGGATTGGCGTTGCTGATAGCTATTTTAGGCGTAGAATTTGAGGTGTAGCCCCAATATGTGCCCATAGATATGTTCTTCCAGCTGTCTCCAAAATCACTCGATTTCCACAAACCGGAATTTCCGCCCACAAACAGCAGGTCAGGATCGGCCAGGCAACTTGCAATGCAGGTAACAAAGGGGGCCAACTCCCCATCATCACTATCGGCAAATAAATCGGAGGTTATCGTCCAGGAATCACCGCCGTCTTCCGTTTTCCTCAGTTGGTTATAGTAATATGTTCCCATCATTAATTGCGGCTTGCGAGGATGCCATACCACATCGAAACCATCACCACCAAGAAGGTCCTCCCAATCGCTTAACTTACTGGGATTGATTCCCGAAAGGGCGGAACCATTGTCCTGCAGTCCACCAAAATACTGATATTGCTTGGGGTGACGCGTGATACCATAAAACTGCGACGTAACATATCCATTTGACTTTGATGTCCAAGTAACGCCGCCATCGCTTGAAGAACCGACACCTCCATCGTTACCCACAATTACAGAGAACGGATTGCCGACACCTTCCAAAACCGTAATATGATGATGGTCGGCATGGGCGTAATTGTCAGCCGTTAGGTTCTTTGACCAATCGCTTATTTGCGTAGCCATTAACTCCCTATCCTTTAGGTCATACGAACGAATACTGATATAGCCTTCGGGCAAATTGGGTTCGTCCCACGTGGCACTCTCGGCCAACTTTGGATAAATAGCCGTCATTAATTGGTAATTGCCATTATTTAAACTAACCGAATCACTTTTATTTTCTGCCTCATATAGCACATCATGAACCCATATCAACTCATACCCACCCGGGTAAACGTCAAACTTCCCGTTTTCATTGCCATCAACAATGGACACATGTAACTGTTCCCCAGTTGTTGTATTTATTACCTCAAACGGAATATCCCCATAACCCACATATTCCAGCTTACTCGAGTCTTCCGCAAAAACATGGGTAAAATCCGATTCCGAAGCTTTCCTTACCAAACGATGTGCCTTTTGGGATTTTCCGGGACCGAACTGGATTTGAACTTCGTTGAGTTTATTGTTAAACCCAGATAACACACACACCCCTCCGTTAGAATAGCTTCCACCAAAATATTCAAAATCCAATACGGAACTGAAGGTACTTGAAACGCTGAAAGCCTGAGTCCCTGTGGAGGAAATATCATTTCCCAGCTCAAAGCTATATAAATCAATTCCTCCAATAAAACCCCTATCGGTGTCCATTGGATTAACTGCCAACACATTGTTGTACCATCCTTGACTCATTAAAAATTCAGTGGGCGTTCCCGACTCGGTTGCCTTGGCCCATTCCGTGCCGCCATCCTGCGAATAATATACTTTTGAATTTACATCCATGGCATATAGTACATCCGGGTTGTTGCCGGAAACCGCAATCTCAATCCTTTCCGGATCAAACGAAGACATATCATAAACCAGAAACCAGTCCTCACCTCCATTCTCCGTTTTGAAAATCCCCTTGCCGTTTCTGGCCACCCACAAAATATCTTCATTGACAGGATGAATTATAATCCTCTGATATCTGTGGTATTGAGAGAGCGCAGTACCGTCCCAGGATATTCCTCCATCCACCGACTTAAAGACTCCTTGGTTGGTGGCTGCCCATAGTTTATTTTCATCGCTATGCGCAACCACTATGCTATTTACGTAGTAAAACTGGCTATTGCTTGTGGTGGATGTTAAGGCCGACCAGGAGTTTCCCCTATCAACACTTTTAAATATACCGTCGCCGCGCACGGCATCTATATTATAATATCCTTCGCCCGTTCCGGCATAAATCACATCCGGATTGGAAGGGGCCATAGACAAACATACCGTTGCCAGATTGGGTATATCCGGTGAAATGATATCCCAGGAAGCACCTGCATTGGCAGTTTTCCATATTCCACCAGATACAGCTCCTGCAAACCAGGTACTTTTATCGTCAGGATCAACAATAACGCACCTGGTTCTACCTCCAATATTTCCGGGCCCACGCTGAACCCACGCCAATGTTTCCGAGGCCGATTTTAGAGAATTTCGATGTGCAATGGCCGATTTCAGAGCCTTAATCTTATAACCTTCCTTATAATCGCTTTGTTCGTTCAGCGAAACCAGCGACTTCAAATACTCCATATACTTATCGGGCCTGTCCGGTTTGGCATAGCCATTTTTTCTGCGTTCAATTTTCTTATTGATATGTTGTTTTAGTATATCGGATGATGCTGTTGGTATCAGCTTTTTATTTGAAACTGATTCTTCCTTGCCCCAATAGCACACGACACCAAAAACCAACAACAAACAGGCAGAAATAAAAACCAGATTTTTTTCCATAAATGCAAGTTAAGAAATAAAAGGCAGCGATTAAAGGATAATAAAAGTATTGAATTTATTCCATAAAAAGATGACCTCATCATAAAATAAAAATCCTATGTAATAACAAGCATATTTAAATTACACGACTCCATTAAGCTCCACTTTAACTTTGCAAACTCACATCGTATAGATCCACGTCCTTTGCTTTACCCGACAGTTTTGCACGTTCTATAAAGGTTACCTGATATCCATTGGGTTTTATGCTAATGTTTTCAGCGAAACTCTTTGTTACGATTATCTCCTTACCATATTTCTTACATTGTTTCTGGATGCGTGCCGCCGTGTTTAACACATCCCCATGAAAGGCAAGTTCACTTTTTATTTCACCAACTTCAGCTGCCATTACCCTTCCCGAATTGATGGAAGCGGTAAAAATTGGCATCAGTCCATATTTTTGCTCAAAATGATTTCTATGTTTTTCCAGCTCATCTTTATATAAAAAAAAGAAATCAACCGCTTTGTTAAAATTTTCTATTTTATTGGCATTCCACGTGACCACAACTTCGTCGCCAACATATTGATAAACTCTGCCATAAGTCAACAGCAATGGGTCAGATAATATTCTGAAACAATCCTGAATAAAATCGCTATACTCCTCATGTCCAAGTTTTTCGGCAAAAGTGGTGGAAGACCTTAAGTCCAGAAAAATAAAAATTAAGTTTTCCTCTCTGGGCTTTTGATAATAGCCCATCATTACCCTTCCCAGCTTGGCAAAACCAATTTGATGAAACAAAGTGTGCAACAATTGATTAACATAGCTACCTATGGACAACACAATCAAAAAGAAAAGAATAGTTGGATTAAATAAAAAACGCCCTAAAGCATTAAAAGCTTCAGCCACTGACAACTGCATATCTACCATGTAATGCGCAAAGCCAAGCATAATAGCAAAAGCCAAAAAAACAATTGTATCCATAAAAATGACAATGACTGCCAAACGCCTGATATGGTATTTACGGACTAAAACGGGATACAAGAAATTACGCACATACCAACTCAAAACCGCAAAAATGGAAACCACCACCGAAGACAGTAAAACTTCATCGGCTACAAACTCCATTCCCCTCGACATTATATCGCGAATATTACCACTTTTAGTACCTAACACCCGGATAAAAATAGCGATTCGGATCACAACATTCCAATAGGCCAACGTCAATAACAAATACGATAAATGATATTTTAATTTTGAGGAGGAGTATTTAGATCTTAAAACCGGTGTCCAGTCCATAACAGCATCATTTACAATGAAACACAAGTGCCATAAAGTTTTTATTGTAGAATGTTAAAAACAAGAAAGCCGCTGTCAAACGTTGTGACAGCGGCCTTCAATCTTTAACCAAACCTAACCCTAAACTATGAGTGCTACAAATATAGCTACTGTATTGTTATTTACAAATTATTTTTAACTTTTTTTTCTATTAAAATCATAAATAATTCACAATTCTTTAAAAACATGCATATTACCTTTTAGTAAAAAAAAGAACCGCTGTCAACGTTCTGACAGCGGCCCTCAATCTTTAACCAAACCTAACCCTAAACTATGAGTTAATACAAATATACTGTAATTTGTATTAACTCCAAATTATTTTCATGTTTTTTTCATAAAAAAATCCAATAATCGTCACAATTAATCATTATCTGTAGCTCATAATTCTATTGTTCATATTCAATGCATGTATTGATTATTTCTAAAAAGGAAATATCTTTACTTAATACACCAAATCATCATTCATATTATGTATAGACTATTTTTATTATGGCTTTCAGCCTCACTATTTGCTTTGGGCTGTTCAAAAAAGAAATCAATGATACCCCACCAACTTCCTCAAGCTCCGATGGCAGAAAAAAAGGACTCCGCCATTACTTTTCACAACCACACCCGGATAGATCCTTATTTTTGGATGCGATTGACCGACGAACAAAAAAATGCACAAAGTCCGGATGAGCAGACTCAAAAAGTGCTTGACTACCTAAATGCAGAAAACGCATATACCGATACGGTAATGCAAAACACCAAACAACTACAAGAAAACCTGTTCCATGAAATTGTGGGTCGTATTAAAAAGGACGATGAATCAGTGCCCTACTTTTCTAACGGGTATTGGTATTACGTTCGATACGAAGAAGGCAGGGAATACCCCATCTTCTGTAGAAAAAAAGATTCATTGGATAATCCTGAGAATATTTTTTTAAACGTCAACGAATTGGCAGAAGGTCATGAATACTATGCCATTGGAAGCTTAACCGTTTCTTTGGATAATAAACTGCTGGCTTTTACCGAGGATAAGGTAAGTCGAAGGATTTATTCCATTCGTTTTAAAAACCTGGATACCGGAGACATCATCAAAGATGAAATACCAAACGTTTCTGCCGGCGGTGCCTGGGCCAACGACAACCAGACTTTCTTTTATACCACAAAAAACAAGGTTTCTCTTTTAAGCGAGAAAATATGGCGGCATAAGCTGGGCAACGATATTTCAAAAGACGTCATGGTATATCACGAAAAGGATCCGTCCTTTTACATCAGTGTTACCAAATCAAAGTCGGACAAGTACATCATCATTGGTGAAAGCAGCACATTGGTGAGCGATTATCATATTTTGAATGCCAACCACCCTACCGGAGAATTTAAACAGTTTACGCCTAGAGGAACGGAACATGAATATTCGATAAGCCACTTTGAAGACAAGTTTTTTATTGTCACCAATCACAAGGCCCAAAACTTCAGGCTGATGGAAACTACAGAAGATGCTACTGATATAAGCAACTGGAAAGAGGTAATTCCACATCGTAAAGACGTGCTGTTGGAAGGCATCGATATCTTTAAAAACCATTTGGTGCTCAGCGAACGTAAAAACGCCTTAAACCACCTCAGAATCATCAACCAAAAAACGAAAGAGCAGCATTATCTGGAATTTGGTGAAGAGGTATATGTTGCAGGCACCACCACAAATCCGGAATTCGACACTGAGATTTTGAGGTATAGCTATAGTTCCATGACCACCCCATATTCAACCATCGATTACAACATGAATTCAAAAACCAAGGACGTAAAGAAGGTAAGTGAGGTGGTGGGTGGTCACACCCCCGAAAATTATCATACGGAAAGGCAATGGGCTCACGCTCGCGATGGAGTGCAAGTGCCTATTTCCATCGTATATAAAAAAGGAACCAAGCTAGATGGGACAGCTCCTTTATTATTGTATGCTTATGGTTCGTATGGCGCGACAATGGATCCGGGTTTTAGTTCCACCCGCTTGAGCTTGCTTGACAGAGGGTTTGTTTTTGCCATTGCCCATATCAGAGGCGGACAATCCATGGGTCGTCAATGGTATGAAGACGGTAAAATGATGAAAAAGATAAATACTTTTAACGATTATATTGACTGCAGCAAATTCTTGATCGAGAAAAAATACACCTCGCCCGATCATCTGTATGCTATGGGAGGAAGCGCCGGAGGATTGCTGATGGGAGCCATTGTTAACATGGAACCCCAATTATACAATGGTGTTATTGCGGCCGTGCCGTTTGTGGATGTGATCAGCACGATGCTGGACGAAACCATTCCGCTAACCACCAATGAGTTTGACGAGTGGGGCAATCCTAAAAACAAGGAAGCCTATGATTATATGCTGAAATATTCCCCATACGATAATGTTAAGGCCCAGGAATACCCGAACATGTTGATCACAACTGGCTTATTCGATTCACAGGTTCAGTATTGGGAGCCCGCAAAATGGTTGGCCAAATTAAGAGACACAAAAACAGATAATAACCTTTTGATAATGCATACCAATATGGAAGCCGGACATGGCGGCGCATCGGGTCGTTTTAAACGATATCGCGAGACCGCACTCGAATACAGCTTTATGTTTATGCTGGAAGGAATTACCGAATAGATCCGGGAAACAGGGCAAATTGTATCGTCTAAACAGATGATGACTACCCGAAAATGAAATGGCTATAGCAATGATGGAAAAGTCACTGCTAAAGCCATTTTTAGTTTAGTTTCCCGGCAGAAACGCTGGCTACAATTGTACATTAACAACAATCACACTTACATTTGCCATCCGTATAATCTTCGCATTCGCATGTACGTTTTATGCTCCCCTTGCAATCGCAGTTGCAGTTGCAGTTGCAGTTGCAGTTGCAGTTGCATTCTTCATTATTACAACATTTTTCTTTTTCGCTCATTTTCATTTTTTTAGATGATAATTCTATGGTCACTTAAATAGACGTGCCCTCCATAAAAGGACGCAAAATTTAACACTTACAGTTCTTTTTTTCTATCGAAATTATATCTCCATATTTATCAGCTTGAACCACAGGACAACATTCCAAAAACAAATCCTTCAGTTTTTGCCGGACTCTCTGCACGCTCGACTTAGCCCCGGAATGCGATATGTTCATTAATTGAACATAATCTTTTTGCGACATATCGCCAAAGGCTGTTTTATCAAGAACATCTTTATAATTCTCAGGCAGCTGATGAACGAATGGCCTTAATCAAACCGAAAAATCCGGGGTATTTTCGTTATCCTCTTGCATTATGATGTTGCTGTCTATCTCCGATTTTTCCGGTTTTACTTTTCGATAGTAATCAATAATGGAATTACGGGTAATTTGATACACCCAACTTGTAATCTTGTCGTTTTCTTTTAATAAATCTTTTTTCAGGTGGATTTTTATAAATACATCTTGCAAAATATCTTCCGCAACCACATTATTGTGAACCCTGCTTTTAATAAACCCAAGTAATTGCAAACTAAAGTTATCCCATATCTTTTTTGTTATCATTTTTAGTTTTATTAAAATAGACGAAAAGATACAGAAAAGACGCAAAACAATACCGGTTTGCTTCAAAAATACCGCATAACTCATGATACTCCCGTTTTGCGCCATTAGAAGTCGATCGGCATTATATTTAATTAACTTGTTACAACCTTCTCAAACGCATTAAAAACCCATTGAACTTTTTCTATTCTCTTTCCTTTTTAATAAAATCTTTCGTCATGCAAACGCTTGTACTTTCACCCATCGTTCACCTGGAGGCCAGTCTTGATTTTTACAAAAAACTGAATTTTATTACCCTACTGGAAAAACCTAATATTTTATCCGACGGGAAATTTCTTATTGAAATCAATACTGATAAGTATGCCAGGACAGGAATTAAAATCATTCAGGATAGTTGGGAAAAAGAAGTCCAATCGCTCACTGACACCTATCCGTCATTTCCCATTGATAATGGTTATTTAGTCAGGGATAACAATGGAATATGGATTTATTTAATAGAAGGAAATGATTTAGATATCAAATTAGACAAACAACAATCACCTAGTCACCTCGGAAAATTTATGGGTATTAGCGTAGAAACAACCTCCTTCGACATTTCACATGCTTTTTGGAATAAATTAGGCTTTGTACAGGTGAGCGGAACTGCCGAACATGGCTGGATTGTATTGGCTAACCCCGATGGTTTTGCCGTTAGTTTTATGTTGCCTTTAAGTTGTCCCCATTCGTTTACTAATCCTTCAATGACCTTTTTTAACGATGGAAAGAATCTTGAGAATATTGCGAAAATACGTGAGGTTAATATTCCGATTAAAGAAGAAATAACTGCATTTAACCGGGCGGGTATTGCCGACAATATTGTACTACAGGATCCGGGAGGTTACGGCATATTCGTCTTTAACGACTAGTTCCATGCGATGGAGAACGATTAATAATTTACATGTCGCACAGCCCTCCATGCGATGGAGAACGAATAACAATTTACATGTCGCACAGCCCTCCATGCGATGGAGAACGAATTGAGGTTCACAAGAACATGCAATAATAACCGGTATAGATTAGCGGGTTGAGATTTAAGCCAAAAAAACTCGGGGCACGACTCCAAGTCGCACTCCGAGTATCTAAGTTATTTAATGCCGTCGCACGGTTAAAACGGCAAATCTTCTTTATCTCCCGCCGGTGGCACTTCCGCTTCGGTAAAAGGCGGTGGGGGTGTACCGGGCTCAGCCGTTGCCTGAACGCTCTCCAATCTCCAAGCTTCCAGGTTAGAAAAGTAATTTACTTTCCCATCCTTTTCCCACTTACGACCACGAATATTAAAAGACACCTTGATCGGATCTCCTAAGTTAAAAGGATCAAGTTGGGCACATCTGTCTTGTGTCAATTGGAACTTGATATAATCGTTCCAATCCGAGTTGCGCTCGTTCATCACCTCAATTACAAATTCTCTCTTTTTAAAGGATGCACTAATAGTTTGCTCATTATCCTTTACAATCAAATTTCCTACTAATTCAAAATTCATCTATCCAGCTTGTAAATGGTTATTCTTCAATAATCTTAATTGTCTCAATTCCGTCTCCTGCCTCTATGGCATCCACCACATCCAATCCTTCCGTCACGATCCCAAAACAAGTATGGTTTCCATCCAGGTGAGCCGTATTATTGCGGCTATGGCAAACAAAGAATTGTGATCCCCCGGTATTTTTACCTGCATGCGCCATTGAAAGAACACCTCTATCGTGATATTGCCTGTCTGCGTCGGTTTCGCAGTCAATATTATATCCGGGACCACCCATTCCAACCCTTGGGCTGCTCATATCTTTTGAATGGGGGCATCCTCCCTGAATCACAAAATCAGGAATAACACGGTGAAAAGCCAACCCGTCATAAAACCCTTCCTTGGCCAACTTCACAAAGTTCTCAACTGTCTTTGGTGTTTCCTTTTCGTATAAATCCACCTTCATAACACCTTTTTCGGTATGTATTTCTGCTTTAATCATCTTGCAAACGGTTTAATTTTTAAGAAGAACAAAGGTACAATATAAAGTAGCAAGTTCAAATGTTAAAGATAAGAGATTTGAGATTTTGAAATAAGTGATGCATACTTTTCAAGCAGACCTGCCGTTTATCCGAACTATCATCTTTTTACAAACCCATCTCCTATATGAAGTTCGTTTGGGCCCATAAAAAAAGAGGGACTAAGCCCTCTTTAGAAAATCCCTATCTGTCTCCAGGCAGGTAATATTTTAATGGACACCTACTATTTTTCGATATCCAATAGCTCAACCTCGAATACCAAAAGTTGATTTGGTCCTATCTGGCCTTGGCCTCTTGAGCCGTAAGCTAAATCTCCCGGGATATAAAGCTTATACTTCGATCCTACAGGCATTAACTGTAATGCTTCTGTCCAACCCGGAATAACCTGTGTAACTCCAAAGGAAGTAGGCTCTCCTCTATCCACTGAACTATCAAAAACAGTTCCATCCAACAAAGTACCGTGATAATGCACTTTTACTTTATCGGTAGTAGTAGGCTTAACACCTTTACCCGCTTTCATCACCTCGTACTGTAAACCACTGGCTGTGGTAACAACACCATCTTTTTTTCCGTTTTGAGCTAAAAACTCCGCTCCTGCTTTTTTATTTTCGAATGCAGGCATTCCCGGCATCAGGTTCTTACGATCTTGAGCAGCTTGAAATGCCGTTTGAAGAAAAGTATTCGCAGTCTGTTGATCAAAAGCTGCTTCATCTTCACCTACTAAAGTGTTAATAAAACCTGCTTTCATCACATCCCAGGAAATACTGTCGAAACTCTGACCCAAACCATCTTTCATTTGCTGAGAGAACTCTGCATTTACAAAAGCGGCTGCCATTGCTTTGGTGTCGATTGAATCGAAAGGCCCTTTAACTTGCTGACTCATTTGTGACGCATTTAAGTAACCTAATGCATAGCTAATACTATCCGTCTCGTTTTTAAGTTCAATTTTCTTTACACTTGGCGCTTGCGTACAGGAAACAGCCATAACAGCTGCTGCACCAAGACCTAAAATAAAATTCTTTATTTGCATGGTTTATTGTGTATGATTAAACAATTTCTAATAATTCTACCTCAAATACCAAAGTGGTATGCGGGCCAATATCCTGTCCAGCTCCCTGCTCACCATAAGCCAGGTTCGATGGCACATAAAGCTTCCACTTTGAACCCAGGGGCATTAACTGTAACGCTTCAACCCATCCGGCAATAACTCCGTTTACAGGGAATACAGCAGGCTCACCTCGCTGAACCGAACTATCGAATACTTTGCCATCGATTAAAGTACCATGGTAATGACATTTTACTTGATCGGTGGCAGCTGGTTTAGCACCGTCCCCTTCAGTTACAACCTCGTACTGCAATCCACTTTCCAATGTAACAACACCTTCCCTCTTAGCATTTTCCGCCAAGAAATCCTGTCCTGCTTTTATGTTTGCTTCAAACTGCTTGCTTTGCAATGCCGTAAAAAATTCATTGATAATTTGATTAGCCTCTTCAGGAGCAATTTCCGGTTTTGTGGCTTCAAGTTGGTGCTTCACCCCTCTTGCAAACGATTCATATTCCAATTCAGCAACACCCGACTTTTGAAGGTTTCCGGCAATGCTTAGTCCTAACGAATAACTTAACTTTTCCATTTATCTTTGTTCCTATTATTTTTAACGGTGGCGAATATAGGCTTTTAGCAGATGGAAAACAAACAGGACAAAAATCTTTAACCTAGGATTAACAATTCATACCACAAGGGAGGAGAATGAGGGAGGAGATCAGGTGGCTGAGCGCAAAGAATAGAGGCGAACAAAGTTTAATTGTACCGCCAAAGATGCGGTCACCGCTTTAATAAAACAAAACCCAACGAAGACCTTCTCCATTGGGTCGAAGTCCTAATTTTAACCAAACACTAAAACCGCAAGAACAATTACAACAACACCTAAAATAAGATTTAAAGTATTAATTTTACTAACTGCTGCGAAACTGCCTTCTGTTGGATTTTTTTTGGCCTTTTTAGCTTTAATACTGAGTAACACCAAAACGACAAGCAATATCACTACAATGGCTAATTTAGCCACCAACAAAGGCATTGCTCCTAAAGCCGCCCAATACGGGGTCATTAAATAGCCGCCTGTTATTATAAGAAGTGTTAAACCTGTTTTTCCTAAATAATTCAAAGAGAGCAAGGCGGTGTTTACTTTTAATTTTCCTTCCGAATCGAATTTACTGGCTACCCTACTTAAAACAAAGGCCGAAAGTGCAGCACCAACAAAAGTCGCTACAGATAATAGGTGTATAATTAACATTGGATTTCTCATGGTCGTATTTTTATATGTTTAGATATTCAAACCATGATTGAGAAGAATTGTTTAAAAATAGTTATCAGTTCACAGTCTACAGTCCACAGTGTGATTGACTGCTGACTGCTGACTGTTGATTGCATTACTTACCCGGATCAACCTCAAATAAAATCTGGTCCTTCATAACAGTTTCTTCGGCCTTAACGTGTATGTTTTTTATTTTTCCATTCACCGGACTGGTAATTTCGTTTTGCATTTTCATGGCCTCTAAAATCAACACAGGTTCACCTTTATGCACTTCATGGCCTTCGCTCATAAGCACAGCCACAATCTCGCCTGGCAATGGTGCATTTACTTTTGAAACTTTTTTACCCGAATCTTTTGCCAATTTTTGTTTCCTTCTGCTGGCAAGCTCTGTGTCGATAGTGAAGTGATAGGTATTACCATTGATCATCACAGAAACCTCGTTTTGCTTCAGGTCTAGCACCTCCCCTACGTGTGTTTTGTCATTTATCTTAATCAAAAACTCATCGTTTTCAATGTCTTCAATTTCGATATCTGCTCTGCGGTTATTTATTTTATGTAACTTATTATCTCTAACCTGTATGTTTACTTTCTTATCACCAGTTAGTGTATAATTTTTTGTATGATGTATCAGTTTCATATAATTGTTTTTAGTGTCAAGACATAGGTGTTAAATACCAAGATAACGAACACAATACACTGTGTTAAAAATAAATTAGAAAAGCGTTTTTCATGTAAGCGGGAGTCAAAATACAAGACTTTCGATATTAAAAAAAGGAGTTTACTTTTGTAAATGTCAGTTTTTTTTAAAAAAAACGAGAATAATGCTGTATTTGGCTACCGATTCACAATTAAAAACTATCCTTTAATTTTTTTACTCATGGCCCAGGCAGACACTTGCTTATCGTCCAGCTCGCCGGAATTAATTTTAGCCTGCTCGTTTAAATAGGCTTCCATGGCTAAGGCGGCAGCGGCAACAATCTCATTATCCTCCTGGTAGTAACTCTGTTCCAAATCTTTTTCAATAAATGAAGTGGTATATTTTCCCTTTACAAAAGAAGGGGTTTGCATTACCTGCTTAAAAAACGGAAGGGTAGTCTTAACTCCTTTAATGATGGTGTCATTTAAAACCAAACGGGAATTCTTGATCGCCTCGTTCCTTGTTTTCCCGGTAATGATTAGTTTTGCCACCAGCGAATCAAAACTAGAAACCACCACTTTACCGGTTTGATAACCGGAATCACAGCGTAAGTATTTCTTGTTAGGTACTTCCATATGTTCAATCAGTCCGGTAGATGGGGCAAAACCCGCTTGTACATCTTCTGCATTCACCCGCAGTTCTATCGCCCATCCGTTAATTTGAATATCTTCCTGTTTTAACGATAACTTTTCGTCCTGTGCAACTTTAATTTGCTGTTCGATGATGTCCACACCGGTAATTTCCTCTGTGATTGGATGTTCTACCTGAACCCGGGTATTCATCTCCATAAAATAATGATTCAGCTCATCATCCAAAAGAAACTCAACCGTACCCGCACTATAATATTTGGTGGCTTTACATATCTTCACCGCATCGGCACCAATCTTCTGTCGAAGCTCTTCGGTCAGTGCTGCGGATGGTGCTTCTTCCAACAGCTTTTGGTGTTTGCGCTGAATACTGCATTCTCTTTCGTACAAATGAATAATATTACCATGCTTGTCGGCCAGTACCTGAAACTCAACATGGCGAGGATTCTCCACATACTTCTCAATCAACATAGAATCGTTATCGAAAAGCGACCTGGCCTCATTGGTAGCCAGCTTAAACATTAACGGGAGCTCTGTTTTTTTGCGCACCACACGCATCCCTTTACCCCCACCTCCGGCAACGGCTTTAAGAATTATTGGATACCCAATACTTTTAGCGGTTTCCTCCGCCTCTTCCAAAGTAGTAATTACGCCCTTACTACCCTGCAGCACAGGGATTTTGTTCTTAACCGCCATATCCCGTGCCATACCCTTGTTACCCATTTTGCTAATGGCTTTTGAAGAAGGCCCAATAAAAATTATTTGGTTACGTTCGCATTCCCGGGGCAAAAATGGATTTTCTGAAAGAAACCCATATCCGGGGTGTATAGCGTCAATTTTATATTCTAATGCTGTTTCTATTAATTTATCGATGTTTGTATAAACATTTATAAAGGTATTGTCAGATACATCAATCACCTCATCGGCATGATCGAGATGCAATGCATTAGGTTCGTGGTGCGACATAAACATATAGGTTTTAATACCCATACTTTTAGCTGTTCGGGCAATTCGAATAGCTATTTCGCCACGATTGGCAATTAAAATTGAATTAATTTTCATGATTTTATTAGATAAGAGACTGGAAGATAAGAGATAATAGGCTCTTTACAATGCTCAAGTCTGTTAATTTTAATTGTTTTAAGTACCGATAATAGTTCTGAAACCAAATGCAGTTCATCTACATATCTATTATCTAAAGCGGTATATTCCCGTGTTTACGTGCCGGGTTTTGTTCAACTTTGTTTTCGAGTAAAGCAAACGCGTTAATAATTACTGCCCTGGTTTCCGAAGGATCTATTACCTCGTCGATATACCCTTTTTCATCGGCCACATACGGATTGGCCACGTTTTCTTTGTAATCGGCAATCAACTTGCGTTTCAACTCTTCGGGATCTTTGGCACTTGCCAGTTCCTTCCTGTTCAATATTTTTACGGCACCTTCGGGTCCCATAACAGCTACTTCAGCTGTTGGCCATGCAAAATTGAAGTCTCCTCCCATATTTTTGCTGTTCATTACAATATAAGCCCCACCAAATGCTTTTCGCAAAATTACCGTAACTTTAGGTACCGTAGCCTCTGCAAAAGCATACAACAATTTGGCGCCGTGCATAATAATCGCATTTTGTTCCTGACTTTTACCTGGCATAAATCCTGGAACATCTTCCAATACCAGTACAGGGATATTAAACGAGTCGCAAAAACGCACAAAACGTGCAGCCTTTTTAGATGCATTG
Organism: Saccharicrinis sp. GN24d3; assembly: GCF_052400645.1. Lineage (NCBI taxonomy): Bacteria > Pseudomonadati > Bacteroidota > Bacteroidia > Marinilabiliales > Marinilabiliaceae > Saccharicrinis > Saccharicrinis sp. GN24d3. Next base: position 25,879 of record NZ_JBQTGI010000021.1, on the reverse strand, counting down.
ATGTCTAAACATCCTGCCATTACTTTGGGTTGATTGGCCACCAAGCCAATTACATGGTTGTTCAGCCGGGCAAGTCCTATTACAATATTTTGGGCGTGTTTTTCCGCAATCTCAAAAAACGATCCTTTATCCACAATCAAACGAATTACATCCACCACATCATACGGTTTGTTCGCATCATCAGGCAATAACAAAGAGAGTTTTTCAGGTTTACCCGGTTCAATATCCTCGTCGCGATTTACCGGCGGATGCTCCACATTGTTGGATGGCAGATAACTCAAAAGTTTTTTAACACCCATCAGCGTATGCTCCTCATCGGAAAAAATCATATCGGCCACGCCACTTTCCGTGGCATGTACTTCTGCACCTCCCAGATCTTCGAAAGTAACATCTTCGTTTAACACCTCCTTAACAACCTCGGGGCCTGTAACAAACATATACGAGGTATCCTTGGTCATAAAACGAAAATCAGTGAGCGCAGGGGAATACACCGCTCCACCTGCTGCGGGTCCCAGTATTACAGATATCTGCGGAATTACACCGGAGCTCTTAACATTCTGCATAAAAATACCGGCATATCCGGCTAAACTGGCCACTCCTTCCTGTATTCGGGCACCCCCGGAATCTATCAGGCCAATAATGGGATGTCCCATTTTTAGCGACATTTCCTGTACTTTTTGAATTTTACGGGCATGAACACTTCCTAAAGAACCACCCATAAAAGTGAAATCCTGGGCAAACAAAAATACTTTTCGGCCATTGATGGTTCCGTTTCCTACTATAACGCCATCGCCATATTTTTTTTCACTTTCGTTTCCCAATGGCTTTACAAAAGCATCTATTTCACGAAAACTGCCCTCGTCCATTAAAAATTCAATTCTCTCTCTGGCAGTCAGTTTTCCCTTGGCATGTTGTTTCGAAAAATAAGTTTCATCGTACTGGCTTTGAAGGCTTTCGTTTCGTAAATGAAACTTCTTAAATGGAATCCTATTGTCGTTCATAGGTATATACTTAGTTGATAGTTGTATTGGTGGCTACCGAAAATGTTTTCAGTAACCGAAGTTAATCAAGTAATTCGTTAAATAATAATTATTTTTCGCGTATTTGGTTTGTTCGATGTACAAGTAACACCAAACCATTCTTAATTGTTTATCCCCAATTTCGTTGGCAAAATAGTAAGATTTCCTAAACAAAAAACATACATATCTGCTGTAAAGCATAATTTTACTATTTGAACTATTTGTTCATGTCCTATGTTTTGCGATTTGCAAAAAACTAAAATTATCGCTAAATTTTCAGATTCATAAACGTATTGTTCAATAGTTTGATACCGTTGATACAGACAGATATGCTAAAAGTATAACCCGGACAACATTACTATGCTTGAAAAAATAATTAATTTCAGTGTAAAGCATAAGCTCATCGTCATTCTTTTTACGATATCCATTGTGCTCTTTGGTGTACATGCCATTTTTAAAATACCGGTAGGAACCGTACCTGACATCACCAACAACCAGGTACAGGTAATCACAACATCAGGAAATCTCTCCACCCAGGAAATTGAGCAGTTTATCACGGCTCCGGTAGAAATGGAGATGGCAAACTTACCCGGAGTTATAGAAATCCGGTCGATTTCCAAATTTGGCATTTCGGTGGTGACGGTGGTGTTTGAAGAAAATCTTGGCACCTATTTGCCAAGACAGCTCATTGCTGAAAAAATTAAAAGCGCCTCCGCCAATATTCCTGAAGCCTACGGCACTCCCGAAATGGGCCCCATATCCACCGGCCTGGGCGAAATTTACCAATATATCGTTGATGTTAAACCCGGATACGAGGGCAGATATACAGCCATGGAATTAAGAACCATTCAGGATTGGGTGATAAAGCGCCGGCTATCCGGAATAAATGGCGTGGTAGAGATTAACAGCTGGGGCGGCTTTTTGAAACAATACGAAGTGGCTATTGATCCGTTCAAATTAAAAAGCATGGGCATTACCCTGATGCAAATATTTGTAGCTCTGGAAAACAACAATAACATTACCGGAGGTTCTTATATTGAAAAAACCAACCAGAGCTATTTCATCCGTGGAGATGGGCTGGTAAAGTCGCTCAGCGACATAGAAAATATATTAATAGAAAATAATTCAGGCACTCCTGTTCTGGTGAAAGATGTTGCAGAGGTGAATTTTGGTTATGCCAATCGTTATGGAGCAATAACCGCAAATGGAAAAGGCGAAACCGTGCTCGGCCAAATAATGATGTTGAAGAATGCAAACTCAAAAGAAGTTATAAACGAAGTAAAAACCAGGGTAGCAGAAATTCAAAAGAACCTGCCCGAAGGTGTCTTCGTGAATCCAATATTAGAACGTAGTGAACTGATTTCGAAAACCTCAAACACTGTCGCCGAAAACCTAATTCTGGGTGCCATCATCGTTATGTTGACGGTACTTTTATTGCTAGGGAACTTGCGCTCTGCTTTGGTCATAGCTTCTATGATACCCCTTGCTCTCCTATTTACCATCTCCATGATGTATGTTTTTGGGGTGGATGCAAATCTGATGAGCCTGGGCGCACTCGATTTTGGAATTATCATTGATGGAGCGGTCATAATAGTGGAATATATTGCTATTAAAACCACGCTCAAAAGAAAGGATCTTATCAATGGCTCAGGGGAGGAACGACAAAACCTAATGGATAAAATATCTTTTGAAGGCTCGTCCAAAATGATGAATTCAGCCATTTTCGGTCAAGTCATCATACTTATTGTTTTTATTCCAATCTTGTCCCTTACAGGCGTTGAAGGCAAGATGTTTCGGCCTATGGCGCTGGCCTTTTCATTTGCCATAATAGGTGCCATGGTCATGGGCTTAACCTGGTTGCCCGTTGCCTCTTCGTTATTTTTGCGCCCCCAGAAAAGTGAACAACCCAATTTTTCCGATAAGTTTATGGAAATGGTTAAGCGCTCATATACACCCGTTATGCATTGGTCGTGCCGTAATAAACGACTTGTGCTAGGGGTAGCCGTTGCTGTATTGGTTTTGACCGGAGGGCTGTTTTACAACATGGGTGGAGAATTTGTGCCAACACTGGACGAAGGCGACTTTGTTATTCAGCCCGTGTTAAAAACCGGGACATCCCTAACAAAAACGGTTGAAACCACCACTAAAATGGAAGGAATACTAATAAAAGCCTTTCCTGATGAGATCGATCAAATCGTTTCGCGGATTGGGGCTGCCGAAGTCCCAACGGATCCTATGTCGATAGAGGAAATTGACATGATCATCAAACTCCAACCAAAAAACGAGTGGATTCATGCTGAAAACAAGGAAGAACTTGCCGACAAATTCAAAGAAGCTTTAGAGATTATCCCGGGCATTGAATACGAGTTTACCCAGCCCATAGAGATGCGTTTTAACGAACTGATTACGGGGGTAAGATCCGATATCGCTATCAAAGTGTTCGGTGAGGATTTGGATTATATCAATACGAAAGCGGCTGAAATTAAAAACTTGATAGCTGACATTCCGGGTGCGGGAGATATTATCCTTGAAAAAACAACCGGGTTGCCGCAAATAAAAGTAAGCTACAACCGAAATAAAATGGCCTACTATGGCATAGATATAAATACTTTGAATTCGTATATATCCACGGCTTTTGGAGGAAAAATAAGCGGTGTGGTATTCGAAGGAGAAAAACGCTTTGATATGGCGATGCGTTTCAACCAGAACAGCAGAACCGATATTAACAACATACGCGAGCTACAGGTACCGGTCATCAACGGAGTCCAAGTTCCCTTATCTGAATTGGCCGATATTAAATATACAACCGGCCCAGCCAAAATATCCCGGGACAATACGCACCGGCGTGTGGTAGTCAGTGTCAATGTCAGAAACCGCGATTTGCAATCCGTTATCGAAGATATCCAAACCAAAATTGACGAAAACGTACGAATGAGACCAGGCAACTACATTGAATACGGGGGACAATTTGAGAACCTAAAAAACGCTACCAATCGACTGATGTTAGCTGTTCCCGTAGCGATGTTGCTTATATTTATATTTCTTCATTTTGCTTTTCGGTCGGTCAAGGATGCCATTATGATTTACACGGCCATTCCCTTGTCGGCAGTTGGTGGTGTACTGTTACTCTGGCTTAGAGGCATGCCTTTCAGCGTATCGGCGGGGGTTGGCTTTATTGCATTGTTTGGTATTGCGGTTTTAAACGGAATAGTATTGATAGAACACCTAAAAGAACTGCAAAAAGAAGGAAAACACACCATGCGGGAGTTAATAATAAAAGGAACCAAAGATCGATTACGCCCTGTGATGCTGACGGCAGGTGCTGCCGCCATGGGTTTTCTGCCCATGGCCATTTCCACAGGTGCGGGAGCCGAAGTACAGCGTCCCCTAGCCACGGTTGTAATTGGAGGCCTTATCACATCTACCATGCTCACTATGATCGCTTTGCCTTTATTGTTTGAAATATTTTACAATGTAACAGCTATTAAACTTTTTCCTTTTAGGGTGATACGAAGCAAATGCACCGTTGTCATTCTTTTATTCGCATTTTTCAGCGTTACAGGCACAGCACAACAAAAGCAATTGGACCTGAATCAGATTGTTGATATTGCCCTGCAGAACAATCAGAAAATAAAGGCTTATACCTTAAATATTGAGCAAAGCAAAAGCTTGAAAAAAGCTTCTTTTGATATTAACAAAACCAGTATTGCGTATAGCACGGACGAAAATAACATCGCAGAAAACAACCATCCACTCAACGTATGGGCAATAGGTCAGGAAATTAGTTTTCCTACTTTGTATTTGAAAAACAAAAAAGCCGGTAAGATTAATATTTCAATTGCTGAGCTAGAATTAGAATTACTAAAAAATGAGCTTAAAAGAAATATAGCCGATGTATTCTATAAATACCAAATGCTGCTCAATAAAAAACTGGTGTATGACGATCTGGATAGCCTGTTTTATGAATTGCATCTGCAAACACAAAAACGATTGAAACAGGAAGACGCCAGTTATTTGGAGATGCTTAACATAAAAGCCAAACGCAATGAAATCTTGGCGTTGCTAAATGGCACCCAATTAGATATTCAGAGCGAATACAGCAACCTGAAAACATTGATGAATTATCAGGATGACTTTGAGATCTCCAATCTCCCAGAGATGATTGAAACGCCACAAGGCACACAAGCCACATCTCACCTAGAGCAGTTTTACCAGTACAAAAACGATTATTCCAATGCCTTAATAGAAATAGAAAAACAGAAGGTACTGCCCGATTTGTCACTCAACTATTTTGTAGGCAGCAATAGCTACGACAACGCTAAAAACTATCATGGTTTTGAAATTGGTGTGGCCGTGCCCTTATTTTATGGGAGTCACTCTGCCAAAATTAAAGCGGCTAAATTTGCCAGCAGCGCACAACATTTGCAAAACGAATATAAATCCATTGCGTTCAAAACCCGTTTGAAAGCGTTGAAAAACGAACAGTTAAAACACAAAACCCTGATTGACAATTATATTTCGTCAGGAAAAGAGCTGCAAGAAGAACTGACCAGAACCACTTTAAAATCATACCAGTTGGGACAAATCGGCTTTCATCAATTTATCAACGGGTATGAAAATGCCCTAAAAATAAAAATCGATTATTTAGAAAACCTTTATCAGTATAACCGCTGCACATCTGAATTAATGTACATATCCGAATAAACAACTCCGCCATGAACAATAGAATAAACACCCTCCTATTCGCCATTATCTTGCTCTTGACAGCCTGCAAAAACCAGGCGGTTGAGTCTGATGACAATTCTGGTTTAGAACTGATTGAAATTAGCAAACTACAATTTCAGTCGGAAAACATGGAGTTAGGATCAATAGAGTCCATTCCATTTGCAGATAAGCTCCATTTTACGGGAACAGTTGTTTCTTCTCCCAATGGAACAGCGATCATCAGCGCACCTATTGCAGGAACCATAAAAAGTATTCGTGTTGCCAATGGTGATCAGGTAAAAAAGGGAACTCCCGTAATTGAGATTTCAGGCCTGGACATTATCGATTTACAGAAAGATTTTGCCGAGTCTGCGGCTACCCTTCATCGCCTAACAAAAGAGTTTGAACGAACCAGTAATTTGTTTCAGGAAAACATTGGTGCCCAAAAAGACTTTATGCAATCGGAAAGTGAATATAAGGTGGAATTGGCCAGGAACAATGCACTTAAAATAAAACTTGAAAACGCCGGATTAAACACTACGCCAATTGCCAATGGCAAATTCTCAGCAAGCTATACTTTAAAAACACCAATTGATGGTTATATTACGCAATTGAATGCAGTTATTGGTCAATTTGTGGAACCGCAGGTCGCATTGTCCGAAATTGTCGATCAATCTACCTTTCGTTTATCCATTCCTATTTTCGGTAAGGACATCGGGAAAATATTTAACGGACAAAGAATTGAATTTAATACTACCGGTAGTAGCCGCAATGCTTATTACGGTAAAATCACTCATGTTGGAAAAACCATAAATTCAACCACCAAGGCAGTCGAATGCTTTGCCAACATAGAGAATGTTACAAATATGGTAAACCATCAGTATGTTGAAGGAGATATCATATTAACAGAAGATTCCGCTTTGGCCATAAATACATCCGCTGTTTTAAATAGCGATAATGATCGATTTATTTTACTCCTTCATAATGAAACCAATGAAAGTTATTCCTTTAAAAAGGTAAAAGTAAATATAGTTCGCGAAAATAACCTTTATTCCGAACTGAAAGAAAAAATAAACCTCAGTGGAAAAGTACTTACCAAAGGTGCCTATAACCTTACGATTGAATAATATTGGATGAGATACGTTCAACTGATGCCTGCATCAATGTTTAATGAAAATCTGATTTTTTGTGTTAATTTAGCGCGACAGAATACGCCCCAATAAAACCTGTTGATTATTCCTATACCAGTTGTTGGTTTAATGGTGAGGAATAGTCAAAATCGATGTTTATTTAGTTGTGGCGCCTGCTTATTTTTATAAAATGTAAGAGAAATAATTTATCGGTCGACTGGCACGCAGTTTGTCGATATAACATTGCTCTCATCATATAACATCCGCAAATTGAAAAAAAAATTAACCGAAATCATAAAGCAAATATCAAAAGGCGAAAGTGTCGATCTTTCTCTCCACAACCTCAAATCGGACCTAGAAAAAATCGCGGATCGTGACGAAAAGGACCTATATTATTCTATCATCGATCTTGCCCACAAAAACAACGAATCCCGGAATTTTATTACAGAATTATCCAAAGGGAACTTTGAAACACAGGCTCCGGAAAACAACCCATACATAGCTCTTTTCAAGCAACTGCAAACCAACCTAAACCACTTAATGTGGCAAATTCAGCGTATCTCGGAAGGCGATCTGCATCAAGACTTTAGTTACCTGGGAGACACATCCTTCTATTTTAACAAACTTATTTTTACGTTACAGGAAAGAAAATTGGTTGAAAGAGCACTGAAAGAAAGCGAGCAAAAATTCAAAACCATCATCGAAACGTCTCCTGATGGAATTGCGATAACAGACCTGGACGGAAAAGTAGAATTTGTTACCGCTAAAATAGTTTCGATGTGGGGATATGATTATGAAGATGAGATCATCGGTAGGAATGCACTGGAATTTGTTGACCCAAGCTTTCACGACAAATCGGTATTCTTTATTTCGGAAGTGATAAAAGGCAATTTAACCGGTGCCGCCGAATATTTAATGGTCCGTAAGGATGGCAGCAAGTTTTATAGCGAGGTCAACACCAATGTGCTGCGCGATGGGAACGATACACCTGTTGGGGTGTTGTATATTGAACGAGATGTTACCCAACGAAAGGAAATCGAGGAGTTGATTAGCGACCAGATTGATCAACTATCCCAGTTAAATGCTACAAAAGATAAGTTTTTTAGGATAATAGCCCATGACCTCAAAAATCCTTTCAATTCTTTACTGGGATTATCCAAAATACTGTCCGACAGCGTAAAAAACGGCAACTTAGATCAAATACAACAGTATGCTAATTCAATTACCGAAGCGGCTACACACACCTTTAAATTGCTTGAAAATCTGCTGGATTGGTCTCGCCTTAGATCCAATAAGCTGAATACAAACCCGCATAGATTTAGACCTTCGGAAGCCATCAACGCAATCATCTCACAAGCAGATCAACAAGCAAAGGCAAAGGGGATTCAATTGTTGTCGAAAATAGAATGTGACCTTGAAATATGGGCAGACCAGGACATGCTTAAAACCGTATTGCGAAATCTGGTTTCCAACGCCTTAAAATTTACAGGTGAGGGAGGAACGGTGCAAATAACCACACAATGCATAAAACACGGCATCCAATTCGGAATTTCGGACAACGGAGTCGGTATCCGAAAAGAATATCTCGACAAACTTTTTAGAATTGACAGCAAACTATCGGAAACAGGAACTGCCAGGGAGAGAGGTACAGGTTTAGGTTTGATCCTCTGCAAAGAATTTGTTGAAAAAAACAACGGTAAAATTTGGGTGGAAAGCGAACTTGGGAAAGGTAGTGAATTTAAATTTACCGTACCGGTAAAGTAAGTAGCTTTCTAACTTATTATAGATATAGATACTGCTCAAATGTTGATCATAGCCGCTCCTATTAGAATGAACCTAAATTATAAAACTTAATGATTCGAAACTAAGCATTTATGCCGCAATTTTACCAAGGGGTATGGTTGTTTTATTCTCTTGCCATAAAACAATGGGAAGCCATTGCTTCAACTAAAGAGGTTATTGCCTGAACTAAAGTGGGCATTGTTTGAACAATAGTAGGCTTTGCTTGAACAATAGTAGGCTTTGCTTGAACTAAAGCGGGCATTGCTTGAACTAAAGAAGGCTTTGTTTAAACTAAAGAGGTTATTGCCTGAACTAAAATGGGCATTGTTTGAACTATAGAAAGTATTGCTTGAACAAAAGTGGGCATTGCTTGAACAAAAGTGACTAGCCGGATCATTTTCACCTATCATTATAAAATGCCACCTGGCTTTAAAAGCCACCTTATCTTTAACCCCAATATGCATTAGAAAATCTATTACACATTAAAATTGTTTCAAAACAAGACACTCCGCTGCTTCACTTCAACTCACCATAACGATGAAAACCTAGTAAGATTGCACTTTCAATGTTCACGACGAAGTTCTATTGCATAATCCGGGTTTAACATTCTTAAACACTTCCTCCCTTATATTTAAGAAGACACCAACCATTTCCCATCCAATTCCGTCATCATTTATTTCAATCAGAAATTTAACCATTTCGTTTTATTTAAACATTACGCGCACGTATTCAAATAATACATTTGTAACGTCATAAAACCGATAAAAATAAAACCTAAAATAATTAAGATGAAAAGTAAAAGTTTATGGCTCTCAATGCTAGTTTTGATTGCCGTAGTATTTACATCGTGTGGCGATAAGTGCGCAACACAGGAAGCAGAACAAGTAAGGTATGTAAAGTCAAGTGAAGTGTTGCCCGCCAACGGAAACAGCAAACTAATTTACAATGGAGTGGTAAAGGAAAACCGACAAGTTACGTTATCCTTTAAAGTGGGTGGCCCGGTTCAAGAGTTATTAGTAGATGCAGGTGACTATGTGCAAAAAGGTCAAGTACTAGCACGTATAGATAAACGTGATTACAATGTACAAGTTCAGGCCACGGAAGCCCGATACACCCAGGCGAAAGCGGAATACGAACGATACCTGGAACTTTACGAACGCAAAAAACTTCCGGAAAACACTTTAGATCAGCTAAAAGCAGGTTATCTAATGGCTAAAAGCCAATATGAAGCTGCCACAAATGCTCTAACCGACACCGATTTAAGAGCTCCTTTTGCCGGATATGTAAACCAAAAGCTAATTGAAAACTTTGAAACAGTCGGCGCCGGTCAACCTGTCGTGGAGTTGCTTGACTTTTCAGATTTAGAAGTGGTTGTCAGTATCCCTGAAGGACAGATCAATGCGATGAACGAGATAAGCAAAATAACTTGCGATATTAAAAATGCGAACCAGTTCAATATTCCTGCTAAAGTAAAAACCTTAAGCAAAAAGACTGGCGACGATCGTATGTTTGAAGCTAAAATACTATTGCAAGGCAACGACCTAAACAAAGGCATTAAACCCGGTATGGTGGCCAAAGTAAACGTTTTAAAATTCGAAGAAGGTGAAAACGGAATGTTGGTTCCTATTGAATCTGTTTTTGCCGAAGCCGGGAAAAAACATGTTTGGATTATTTCTGAAGACTCAACTGTTGAGAAACATGAAGTCTTTGCATCTAAAGTTCGCGAAAATGGTTTAATCGAAATTAAAAACCATATCAAAGCAGGCCAGCAAGTAGTAACTGCCGGTGTGCATTCTTTAATCGAAGGCCAAAAAGTAAAAGTTTTACCTAAACAATCTGAAACAAATATCGGAGGTTTACTATAATGAGTAAAGGAATGTTAGAAAAGGTATTGAATCAAAAGGCGTTTATCACCACCCTTTTGTTTACTGTGTTTTTGGGAGGTTTTCTTGCTTTTGATGGCTTAGGAAAATTAGAAAATCCGGAAATTCCAATTAAGTCGGCCGTTGTGATGACTCCTTATCCAGGCGCTTCTGCAGCAGAAGTAGAGTTAGAAGTAACCGATGTACTGGAAAAAGCTATACAAAAACTAGAGAACATCGATTTTGTGGAATCCCGTTCTGTTGATGGCATGTCTGAGATTACTGTAAATGTTAGTGACAAAGTACGAACACCCCAAATGCCGCAGTTGTATGATCATCTGCGAAGAAAAATTAACGATGCCAAGGGTAGCCTCCCTGAAGGAGCAAGCGAACCGATAGTAGTGGATGATTTTGGTGATGTGTATGGTATATTTATATCGGTCAGTGCCGATGGTTATTCGTACAGTGAACTGAACGATTATGTAGAGTATATTAAACGTGAATTATTGTTGGTTGATGATATTCGTAGAATCGAAATTTTCGGTCAACAAACAGAAACAATTGATATCAAGTTCTCTACTGAGAAATTTGCTTCACTGGGTATTAACCCAATGTTAATTGTTCAATCTATCAATGACCAGGCAAGTATCGTAAATCCGGGAGATGTGGTAGTGGGTACCGAACGTATCAGATTAAGCCTCGGTGCCAAATTTAAAAGTATCGATGATATCAAGAACTTATTGGTGCAGGTGCCAGAAGGTGGTTCTTTTGTTTTAGGCGAAATTGCAACGATAGAAAGAAGTTTTTATACGCCACAAAGAAGTGCTTTTAAATACAACGGGAAAGCTGCCATGTCGTTGGCTATTTCGGTAGAAAGTAAAGTAAACGTAGTTAAGATAGGAAAGGTATTTGACGAAAAAATTGCAGATATTCAAAAAGATTTACCAGTAGGTATCGAAATCAACAAAGTTTACTTTCAGCCCGATGCGGTTAGTACTGCCATCAAAGGTTTTATGATCAACCTGATTGAATCGGTATTAATTGTAATCGTTGTACTGTTATTTGCAATGGGGCTTCGTTCCGGTTTACTAATTGCTAGTGGACTTATTTTTACCATACTGGCTACATTTATTGTGATGCAGGCTATGGGGATTGAACTACAGCGCGTATCCTTGGCAGCCATCATTGTGGCAATGGGTATGTTGGTAGATAATGCCATTGTGATTGCCGATGGAATTCTGATAGACCTTAAAAAAGGTGTGGAGCGCAAAAAAGCTTTTGTCAATACCGCTCAAAAAACAGCTGTTCCACTATTAGGAGCCACGGTTATTGCCATCCTGGCCTTTATGCCATTAGGGTTTTCTCCAGGAGGGGCCGGTGAATTTTTAAAGTCACTTTTTTACGTATTGGCCATTTCTCTTTTCCTGAGCTGGGTATTTGCCATGATTCAAACACCCTACATGGCCAGTTGGTTTTATAAAAAGGATGGGCTGAAAAAGGACGGTGAAGACAAAGATCCATATGATAATGGTATTTACAGATGGTTTAAAAATACCCTGAAGCAAATGTTATGGCACAAATCAGTATTTATAGCCATTACAACTATACTATTGTTTATATCCTTATGGTCCTTCAAATTTGTTAGGCAAGAGTTTATGCCAGGACTCGACTATGCTCAGTATGTAATTGAGTATTGGTTACCACAAGGTAGTGATATATATCAGGTAGAAGAAGATCTGGACAATGTATATGAAGATTTGAAAGATTGGGATGGCGTAGAAAGCATCACCATGGCCATAGGACAAACACCTGCCAGGTATACGTTATTACGTCCGATGAATACATTGAACAGCAACTATGGCGAGTTGATTATCGACGCAACGGATTTTGAAGCATATCAAAAATCATCAGCTGAAATCCTTCCATTTCTGCAGAAAAAATATCCGCAGGCGTTTGTAAGGGTGAGAACCTACAGCCCAATTTTTAGCGAGTATCTGGTAGAAGCTAAATTTACAGGACCCGATCCAGCCGTATTACGCGACCTGGCCAAACAAGCAAAAGAAGCGATGCGAGCCAGCCCGTTAACGCAAGTGGCCACCGATAACTGGAAAAACCAATCCAAAATATTAACACCTGAATATTCTGTTGATCAGGCAAGATTAACAGGAATCTCCAGGAGTAATGTGGCTAATTCATTGGCCATAGCTTCTAACGGCATGCCTGTAGGTGCATTATACGAAGGAGTAGACATGCTCCCGGTAATTTTAAAAATGGAAGAACCTATTGGAAATCATGTTGAAAACATAGAGTCGGTACCGGTTTGGAGTAACGCCATGACGAGCACACCGCTTGGTCAGGTTATCGATTCCGTGAACATAAGCTGGCAGGACGGAACCATACGTCGATACGATGGTATCAGAGCCATCAAGGCACAATGCAACCCGGTTGCAGACGTTACCGCTCCTGAGTTATGGAACTCTGTTCACGAAGGTGTTGAGGCTATAGAACTGCCTCATGGTTACCAACTAGAATGGTTAGGTGACCATAAAGATAGTGCAAAAGCAAACAAGAATTTGTTTGCTCTGTTACCATTGGCACTTGGACTTATGGTACTGATTATCATCCTACTGTTTAACAACTTAAAACAGCCAATGATTGTAATGGGCGTTGTACCAATGGCTTTAGTTGGTGTTGCCCTTGGGCATCACGTAATGGCCACCCCATTTGGTTTTATGGGAATTATTGGTACACTGGGACTAATTGGAATGATGATTAAAAATGCTATTGTTTTACTCGATGAAATCAACTTTGAAATTAATCAGGGGGTAGATCAGTTGAATGCTATCATCAATTCCGCACTTTCAAGGATGCGTCCTGTGATGATGGCTTCTTTAACTACTATTTTAGGTATGATGCCATTATTGTTTGATGTGATGTTTAAGGGTATGGCAGTAGCGGTAATGTTTGGTCTGTTAATCGGATCATTGGTTACCTTATTAGTAGTACCTGTATTGTACGCCATTCTTTACAGAGTGAACACTAAAGTTTTACATGATTAACTGGCATGACCAGAATAAATTATTAAACATATGAAAGGTTATTTAAAAATTATAATATTAGGCATAGGATGGGTAGTTTTTGGACTATCCTCCGAAGCTCAAAAAAAACCTTTAAACCTTGAGGAGACTCGTAACCTTGCGTTGGAGTTCAACAAGAGTTTAAAGATATCTGCCTTGCAAAAAGTAGAAGCAGAAGCACAAAGAAAAGAAGCTTTCACCAATTACTTACCAAGTATCGATGGTAACGGGTCTGCTTCCTTAATACCCACATTGGATAATATTGAACTGCCAGGTTTCCAGTTACCAACAGGACCTGAAGAAGGTGCAGCTGCAAGTGATGCGTATTTCCCGGGAATAGCTCTTCAAACCGAAAATTTATCTATACTTCAGACTGGGGTTACTGCCCAGCAAGCGATATATGCCGGAGGACAAGTTCGCCTGGGTAATAAGATGGCCAAAACGGGTGTTGAAATCAGCGAGCAGGCTTATCAGTTGCAGGAAGCCCAGGTTATTTTAAATACAGATGAAGCGTATTGGCAATTGGCGGCCATGAACGAAACGGTAAAACTTGCCGAGAAATACGTGCAGATGTTGGATAGTCTGGAAGACCAGCTAAACGACATGTACGAGTTACGCCTGATACCCAAAAGTGAAAAACTAAGGGTTACCGTTCAGAAAAATGAAGCAGAACTGAATCTTTTAAAAGCCCGTAACGGCTATCGTATTATGCAAATGAATTTGTGCCGGATTATTGGCTTACCCCTAAATACCCAAATTGACATAACCGAGGAGGTGAATCCAAACCCAACATTACCCAACATGTCGGACAGTAAGGAAAAAGCCCTTGCCGGACGTCAGGAATTAAAAATATTGGATGGTCAGGCTCAAATTTCAGATTACCAAAAGAAGATGGTTAATGCCGAGTTTCTGCCTCAATTGGGGGCACAGGTGGCATACCAATATAATCAGTATGGCGATTTGTACCAAGACGGAATGGTAACCTTGGGTGCCTCTTTATCCATACCTATTTTTCACTGGGGAGAAAAGAAACACAGAAAGTCGGCTGCGCAGGCCCGTATTCAACAGGCTCAACTTAACTTGCACGATACACAGGAGCTGGTTACATTGGAGGTTCAACAAGTGATGATTCAACTACAGGAAGAGTACGAATCGATACTTTGGGCGCAAAAAAACAAACAAGAAGCACAGGAAAGCCTGGAGGAAACACAGGCTAGTTACGATGTGGGGTTAAATACCACAACAGATTTATTAAATGCACAGGCTTCGTGGCAAAATGCGTATTCAAAAGAAATTGAAGCATTGACAAACTTTCAGGTGTTAAAAACAAGATATCAAAAAGCATTAGGTTTATTATAAGAAAAAGGTTGCCTGCGAAAATAAGCATACAAAGGTATGTTAACAATTAGGTTTTAAAATGCAGTGTAAATAATCTTTTCATAATTATTGGATTTTTGCGGGTAACCTTTAATTTTAATGCATGGGAATGAAAAAGCTTTTGAACATAGACGATAAGTGTAAACATTGGAGAAAGTTACATCGAGACAAAGGATTTGTAAGTTTCAGAAGAAGAATTGTGTTTGAGCTGATGATGAACATATCTTTTTATATTATAGTACATAAACTTATCTTCAGTAGTGAAACATTTGATTGGGGAGGTCTTGTGTTTACCTCGGGTATTTTTGTTTTTTACATAGAATCAGTTGTTTTATTCGATAAATTCATAGAAAAAAAATTCCCCTGGCACGAAAAAGTCAAAACAAGGACTTTCCTTTTGATAGTTTTTGCAATCATTTGGATGCTACTTACAAAATGGATAGCACCACAAATCGAACCATATTTTGTATCCAGACCCATAGTCGACCTCGAAAAATACAACCTCACCTTTGCTTTTGGTATTCTATATATGGCTATCTTCCTAATTATGATAATAGCAAGAAACTTTCATAAAAGCATGGAGTATTTTATGGTGGAAAATGAAAAGCTAAAGCAGGACAAAATACTAACCGATTACAAAGCGCTACAAGATCAGGTGAACCCGCATTTTTTATTTAACAACTTAAGTACGCTGATTGCTATTATCAGAACAGATAAGGAAAAAGCCATTGATTTTGCAGAAAACTTTACCGATGTTTACCGATATCTTTTAATTGAAGAAGGACAGGTAGCCATTAGTTTAAAGGAAGAGCTTGCTTTTGTTGAAGCATATACCACATTGCATAAAGCCAGAATTGGGGACGGATTAGAGGTTGAAGTGAATGTACCCGACGATATGCTCAACAAACGGTTACCGCACCTCGGACTGCAGGTTTTGGTTGAAAATGCGATAAAACACAATATTACCTCGCGTTCAAAACCACTGTCTGTTAAAATTGGTACCGAGGACGGAAAACTTTATGTGATTAATAACAAACAAAAGAAAGAATCTACATATTCCACTAAAACGGGACTATCCAACCTTGGCAAAAGGTTGAAAATACTAACCGACGAGGAATACAAGATTACCGAAGACGAGTATAACTTCAAGGTCGAAATACCGCTAATTGATTAACCTTAAAAAAATGACCATGGCTTTTAACACCATAATTATAGAAGACGAACAGTTTAGCGCACAAATGCTGGAAAGCATGATTAGAGAACTACGCCCTGACTGGAACATACTTGGTATTTTCGATAGTGTGGAAGATACGGTTAACTGGTTACAAAGCAACGAGCATCCCCAATTAATATTCTTGGATATTCAACTAGCCGATGGCTTAAGTTTTTCAATTTTCGACAAGGTAAAGGTGGAGAGTGGGATAATTTTTACGACAGCCTATGACGAATACGCAGTAAAAGCCTTTAAGTTAAACAGTATTGATTACCTATTGAAACCGGTTAAAAAAGAATCTTTGCTGGAATCTATTGAAAAAGTAGAAAAAATACTTAAACGCTTTGAGGAAGAGAATAAACCGGACATTAATTACGCCGAGCTGGTTAAGGGGATTAAGGAAGGGAAGGCCAACTATCGCAAGCGTTTTTTAGTATCTAAACGAGATGCTTTTTTTGCCATTCCGGTAGAAGATGTTGCTTACATATACTTTGAGGCTAAAATAACCTATGTGGTGACTTTTGACAGGAAACAACACATTATTAATTTCACACTCGACAAGCTGGAAGAAGAACTTGACCCTGCCGTATTTATAAGAGCCAACAGACAAGCAATAGTTAACCTTAAGGCTATTCACTCGCTCGAAAATCATTTTGGCGGTAAACTGGTGGTTAAGCTACTACCTCAGTTCGATGAAAAGTTTATGGTAAGCAGAGCTAAAGCCTCCGTTTTTAAGGAGTGGCTAGACAGTTAGTTGGGTGAAACCGAATGCCTTTTATGAATCTGCATAAATGTGCTTAGCTCATTCACAACTTTACGGCTGTTTCCAATAAATATTTGGTTGTCAATGATAAAGATAGGTCTCTTCAAAAAAGTATATTCCTCTAATATCAATTGGCGCATCCTTTCCTCGCCCAGTTCTTGCGAATGCAATCCCATTTCCCTGTATTTACGGGCCTGCTTATTAAATATACTTGAATAGCTGCCCGAAAGTTTGTAAATACCATCCAAATGCGCCTTGCTTATCGTTTCATTCTTTATATCCTGGAATACAAATTCGCTATCTGGCTCCACCTCCCTAATTATCCTGCGGCATGTAGAACAAGTGGATAAATAATATACTTTCTTCATAGGCTAGGTCTTTTTATTCATCTATTACATTCTAGTCGCTATTACAACCAACGAACATCAAAAAAGAATACTTGGTCTCATTGCGTATTCAAAACAAAAGGGAGTTTCGGCATTATTAAGCAAGAATAATTCAATGGTAATTGTAAAAATTACAACTTACAACCCCATCATGCTCGATACACAATCCCATAATTACCCTAAAAATAGTAATAATCATTCTTAAATATATTATTAAAAGGCCAAGTAGATATATATTTTTATAAACACGTTTAATTGTCTGATTAATTTTAAAATCAATTAATACTTTTCGTATAGTATTAATTGACGCCTGTAAAATATAATGTATCTTGCATTATTATTCTATCGTAAAAATTTATGCAATGGCAAACATTAAAGAACTTAAAAAAGATATTAATTACCTGGCATCAGAAATTGTAACGCAAGGGTATTTGAAGCTGACGCTGATGGAAAACGTAAAAGAAGAAGATCTTACGCCTATATTAACCGAAGCGATTGAAATGAGAAACGAATTCGTTGCAAGAGCCAATCACCCTGACGGCAAACACAACAAAAAATTGGTGAAAAAATACTACACCAAGCTCCGTAGCGACCTCATGACCAAATCCCTAGAACTGCTTGAAAAAATTCAAGAAATCAAATAACCAACTGCTACTTTTCCAAAGTTTAGAACTTTGGAAAAGTTTCTTCCGGTCAGTCAAAGTCAATGGTCAACTGAACCGGATTATGATGGGTCTTCTCTCCTTCCAGATTGGAAATACTTAATCCCATCAAACGAACTTTCTTGTCGAACTTCACCTCCTCCATCAACTGCATCACAAGTTTCGACATTTCTTCCTCAGTTTCAATTTTATGCAAAACCGTTTTGCTGTGGGTGATCTGCTTAAAATCGTTGAACTTTATTTTAAGTGTTATCGTTCTTCCAAATTTCCTCGATTTATTGACTCTCTGCCATAAACCCGTTTTAAGTATGCCTAACTGATCGTTTCGCTCAGCATCAGTTTCCAGGTCTTTACCAAACGTATTTTCAATACCTACAGATTTCCTTACTCTATTGGGAACAACCGGTCGGTTATCTACCCCTCTGGAAATGGAGTAAAAGAAATTACCCGCTTTCCCAAAATGCCTTACCAGTCCGTTTAAACTCCAGGCCTGCAAATCCTTGCCAGTATAAATCCCCAGCTTGTTCATTTTTTCCGCCGTCTTTCTACCTACACCAAAAAAATCCCTGATAGATAATTTTTCGATAAATGGAAGTACCTCATCGGGTTTAATCACAAACAGGCCATTGGGCTTGTCCTGATCGGATGCTATTTTAGCCAGAAACTTGTTTACACTAATTCCGGCCGAGGCTGTCAGCTGAGTCTCTTTCCGCACACGCTGCTTAATTTCACGCGCTATGATGGTGGCCGACTTATGGTTCTTTTTATTGGTGGTAACATCTAAAAAAGCCTCATCAATGCTTAATGGTTCTACCAAATCGGTGTACTCGTACAATATATCCATTACTTGTGCCGAAACAGATTTGTAAACATCAAACCGATGTGGCTGAAAAATTAGATGTGGGCATCTTTTTAGTGCAATTTTCGAAGGCATGGCCGATTTTACCCCAAATTTACGTGCCTCGTAGCTAGCTGCCGCAACTACCCCCCGTGGTGAAGGACTACCCACAACAACCGGTTTACCTCTTAGCTCCGGAAAATCTCTCTGCTCCACCGAAGCAAAAAAAGCATCCATATCAATATGGATAATCTTCCTTACTTTTCCCTCTTCTCCTATTTGCGCTTCCTTCTTCATGTATCATGTAAAAATAGCTTTTGTTTAAACACCTCCGTAAAGATTTGTTATTAATTATTCATTCAAATATTTTTGGTTTGTAATACAAACTTTATTAAGTTTGTATTACAAACTAGTCTGTATACTAAATTATTTAATTATGA
Organism: Saccharicrinis sp. GN24d3; assembly: GCF_052400645.1. Classification (NCBI taxonomy): domain Bacteria; kingdom Pseudomonadati; phylum Bacteroidota; class Bacteroidia; order Marinilabiliales; family Marinilabiliaceae; genus Saccharicrinis; species Saccharicrinis sp. GN24d3. The sequence goes on along the minus strand of NZ_JBQTGI010000021.1, from coordinate 6,626 downwards.
AACCAGATGAAAACATACATGTATTCGATGAAGAACAATCCATAAGGGTAATTAAGGATATGATTGAAGTTTCACGTAAAAAACTACAAAATGACGGAATTCTTTTTATCATTTGGGGTTGGACCATGTTTATCAATTATTTCTTTCTAAACTATCTGACAAGTATTCTGGTTACTTCTCAGCAAGTTATGTCAATAGTTCGTCCTTTGCGAATACTATTACCTTTGTTTGCAATTGGTTTCACCATATATTATATCACCAAAGAGCGAAAGAAAGTAAAAACCTACATAGGAATTTCGCTTAGGTATATTTGGGTGTCAATGTTCATTTGTATGGTATTTATTAATCTTATTCAATTCAACGTATTGCAGAAGATAAATTTTGAACTTCAACACCCAATTTTTATGATTCTAATTGCTTTTGCCATTACTATTTCAGGCGTTGTTATCAGGTATAAAATGATTATCATTGGGGGTATTTCATTTGCCATATTGGGATTAACAGCGTCATATTTTTTATTAATTAGTCAAATGCTTATTGAAGCTATTGCCTGGTTTGTTGCATTTGTGATCCCCGGACATATGTTATATGCTCAACGCAAAGAAAAAAATAATGTTTAAAGATCTTGACCCCATATTGCATTCACAAATTCGGCTTGCTATTATGTCCATTTTGGTTGGTGTTGAAAGTGCTGAGTTTGCTTATCTTTTGGATAATATAAACACTACAAAAGGCAATTTAAGTTTTCAGTTGAGCAAGCTAAAAGATGCAGCGTATGTAGATATAAAAAAATCGCTTAAAGGCAATTACCCTCTTACAACTTGTACTATTACAGAAAATGGCATAAATGCTTATGAATCCTATATCAGTATAATTAATGACTACTTTAAGGAATATAGATTGAAGAAAAATAAAAAAAAATAGATTAAGCATATTAATGAAACACAAAATAATAACATCCAAAGATGGTTCCCATACACTTTATGTACCTGATTTAAACGAGCACTATCATTCTACCAATGGCGCCGTGCAGGAATCGATGCACGTGTTTATCAATGCTGGTTTAAGACTGGTTACCGCGGACAAAATAAACATCCTGGAATTTGGGTTCGGAACGGGTCTTAATGCCTTTCTAACGGCTTTAAATAAAGAGAGTAATGAAATCCATTATCATTCCATGGAAAAATATCCCATAGAATCAAGCATGATCAATCAACTCAATTATGGTGATCTTTTTGAGGGAAAACATAAGGAACTTTTTAAGCGCTTACATCAATCAAACTGGGAAGAAGAAAACAAAATAAAGGACGGTTTTTACCTTAACAAACAGCAAGTTGATTTTAAGGAAGTAAGACTCGAACCAAAATACAACCTCATTTATTTTGATGCTTTTGCACCGGATATCCAACCCAAACTTTGGAGCAAAGAGATATTTGAAAGAGCGTACAGTTCTTTGTTGCCAGGGGGGATCTTAACTACCTACTGTGCCAAAGGTGTGGTTCGCAGAACCATGCAGGCAGTAGGATTCACTGTGGAACGTTTGCCCGGCCCTCCCGGTAAGAGAGAAATGCTGCGGGCAGTACGAGAGAAGTAAGAAGAAGAAAATGATTGGAGTAGATCATATATAGCCAGTCCGAAGCAATCAATTGTAACTCAATCAAGCTTTAATCTTCTTTTTCGATCACCACAAAAATATCTTCGTTTTTCTTTTTCATCAGATATTCTTCACGTGCGAACTTCTCAAGACTTTCCGGGCTTTCCTTGATTTCGCTCAGCTTGCGCTCGTTCTGTTCTATTTCTATTTCGTAGTGGTGCTTCTGTTTTTCTAACTGACGTATCCTTGACGAAAGCTTGGTCCTGTCCCAAAGGTTATTTTGGTCGAAAAAACCCACCCAAACGCCAAAAACCGCAAGTGTAAGTATGTACTTGTTTTTTAGGTACGATGGCAAATTGATTTTTGGAAGCTTCATGGAATCCTAATTTAATGCAAAGATAGGAAAAACAGACATCACAGCATTGATTCACCGGCAATACTTTTAAACAATTAGTTTCCAACATCTATTATCTCCGGGTTACTGTTGACTGATCACTATTGACTGATCACCGACCCTAACCCAGCCAGGTAGATTCTTATCGAAAAAATATTCCTGAATATTGGTATTTTGTTTGTAGATATCACGGGCTTCTTGTCCGTATTCTTGTAATCTTTCATAAGCTTCTTGATCCATAAACTGGGCCTCCCGCTCAAAGGCAGTGACTGGTAGTATCATAAACTCTTTTTTACCATTTACCAGTGGTGCATGAACCCAGGTCAGGTAATAGCCCGCATCGCTAACCTCCGTTTTATTCCCTGTTTTGGACAACTCCAGCCGAATGATAACCCCTCCATCCCGGGGAGCCGTTCGTTGATTGGAAATAAAGTTACCCAGGGAATATACCACAAAATGATCCTTTTCGTATTGAATGGGTTGTAGTACATGAGGATGTGAACCGATGACAACATCAACACCGTTCTCCTTAAAGTAATCGTTAAACATTTTTTGTTCGGCGTTGGGCAGGGTTTGGTATTCCAGCCCCCAATGAACAAAAGCGATAATCTTGTCAGGTTTAAGATTCTTGGCCTTCTTTATATCGCGAGCAATCACATCCTTATCCAAAAAGTTAACCACATTGGGCTTCGTCACAGGAATTCCATTCGTTCCGTAAGTATAATTAATGACAGCTATTTTTATTCCATTTTTTTGCAACAACAAAGGATTATTACGTTGGTTTTCCGTTTCATCTTTAAACGTTCCTGTATGGGGAATATGCAGACTATCCAGCACATCAATGGTTCTTTCCAATCCTTGTTTTCCCCTATCCACGCAATGATTGTTAGCGGTCACCATAACATCTATACCCGCATCTTTCATGGCAACGGCCAGCGCATCGGGCGAACTAAACTGAGGATATCCCTCAAACGGGGGACCGGCTAATGTTACTTCCAGGTTTGCGATGGCAAAGTCGGCATCTTCAAAAATATTGCTAACATACTTAAAGCATCCGTCATAGCTGTATTGCTTGGTTTCAGGGTTGAATGCACTTTTTATTTGGGTTCCGTGCCCCATCACATCCCCCATAAAAACAAGGGATACTTTCGATGTTTCCTGAGAACGCAAAGAATGAATACTAATTGCTAAAACGATAAATACTATAACCGGAACTTTATGTGCCATCACCATCTTTTTAAAGGAAAATGTAAATATAATCTTAAACGAGTATATTCCAGAATAGTTTACAGCAATATAAAAAGTATTACGCCAAAATCCGCAAAAAATCTCTCAGCTATCTGGTTGTATCTTTTGTGGATTCAATTAGGAGCATCCATCTCCTTGGCTCGCATACAATCCTCCAAAGAGTGAGTTGCAAAATCGGAGGTAACCCATAAGCATTTTTGAAAGTCAAATATAAAATGCTTACCGATTTAACCCGGATTATGTATTGGGGGTTCGTCATGAGCATTGCAAGTACAATAAAACAAGGCTTTACCGAAACGAGGCATAACTTGTCCCGATTACTTTCGGGAGCATCGTTCTGGTGAGTTGAAGTGATGCAACGAAGTGTCTTGTTTTGAAGTAAATTCAATGTGTAATAGAATTTCTAATGCATATTGCGGGTTTAAGCTATTAAATTATACAATCATCATTTTATAGCCTTGGAATTTACATTTGATTAATCTGATATTTTTGCCTGCAACTTTTATTTTCTTTAACGGGTTTAAATTTTCAATTTATACCCGTTAAAGATTTATTCAAATAAATATTAAATTGCGCTTCTTGAATGCAGACATTGGAAAGTAATAAAATGAATGAGGTATAAGAGGCAGGCAATGTCAGATCCTATAACTCATTTTGCGTTGTAAATAGTGATATAAGATGATTTTTGAAAGAACATTCGACATTTTAAAACACCTTAAAACAAACAACCCCCAAAACGAAATCCTTTGCTCAAAAAGCAATGGTCATTGGTACAAGTTCAGTGTAAAAGAATATCACGATAACGCCAAGAAATTTGCTCTGGGGCTTTTGAGCATGGGTTTTAAACCCGGTGATAAAATTGCGACCGTTTCAAACAATCGTCCCGAATGGAACTTTGTTGACATGGGAATGGCCATGGTAGGAGTGATTCACGTTCCCGTTTACCCAACCATTAGCGAAGAGGAATTTGAACATATATTTAAACACGCCGGGGCAAGAATGGTGATTGTTTCGGATGTTTCTTTGTACAAAAAGATAAAACCCCTAACCGATAACATTGACTCCGTATCTCAACTGCTCACGTATGATAACGTGGAAGGGGCTCAATCCTGGAGCATTGTCACCGAGGCTGGAACCAAACACAAGTTAAAATACAATAGCCATTATAAAGCAATAAAAAAGAGTATCAAATCAGAGGATATCGCATCGATCATCTATACCTCTGGAACAACAGGGTTGCCTAAAGGCGTTATGCTGACACACGGCAATTTTATGACCAACGTGCATGGTGTGTGGGATTTATTTGATTTGCGAGAAGACTCCAGGGTTCTCAGTTTTTTACCGCTATGCCATGTGTACGAGCGATTGGTTAATTACCTGTTTCAGGCGAAGGGATGCAGTATTTTTTACGCGGAAAGCCTGGGCACAATTGCTGCCGATATGGCTTCGGTTAAAGCCAATGCGTTTGCTACCGTTCCGCGGGTAATTGAGCGCATATACGATAAAATTGTTTCAAAAGGTGAAGACCTATCGGGCATTAATAAAATCATCTTCTTCTGGGCCATGCGATTGGGAGAGCGTTATAGCAAAGAAAACAAGAACAACATCTATTATCGTTTGAAACTAAATATTGCCCGCAAACTGGTTTTTAGCAAATGGCAAAAATCATTTGGAGGCCACCTGGATTTTGTCATTTCCGGCGGAGCAGCCCTTCAGCCACGATTAAGCAGGCTATTCTTTGCGGCAGGAATTCACTTGATGGAAGGGTATGGACTAACAGAGACATCGCCGGTAATTGCGACAAATTATACGAGCAAACGGGGCAATTTAATGATAGGAACAGTGGGCCCTGTACTGAAAAACATTGAAGTGAGGATTGATGAGGATGGCGAAATACTTACCAAAGGCCCGTGTATCATGAAAGGCTATTACAAGGCTCCCAAACTTACTGCCCAAGTAATAGACGAGGATGGCTGGTTCCATACGGGCGATGTTGGCCAGCTGGTCAACGACAAATTCCTGAAAATTACCGATCGGAAAAAAGAGATGTTTAAAACATCGAGCGGAAAGTACATTGCACCGCAGGCCATCGAAAACCTGCTGAAAGAATCCATATTCATTGAGCAAGCAATGGTCGTTGGTGAAAGCGAGAAATATGCCAGCGCCCTGCTTTCTCCTAACTTCGACCACTTGCATATGTTTGCACACGACCATAAAATACATTACCGCGACAATAAGGAACTGATAAAAAACAAGGAAGTCCTTACAGCTTTCCAGAAAGAAGTTAACAAAGCCAACAAACAATTGGGACAACACGAACAGATCAAGCGTTTTAGGGTAGTTTACGAACCCTGGACCGCAGCTTCCGGAGAGCTATCAGCTACACTTAAGCTTAAACGCAGAGTATTGTACAACAAACACGCCGACCTGCTCCGCAAAATTTATGCCTACGATGCCGATGAAGATAACAGGGGATCTATCAGTTTTGAAGGTGAGTAAGTTGATGCAGGAGTCTCTCCAATAATAAAAAATAAATAGCCTGGGTACGACCTATATATTCCGCTCAAAGTCGTACCTGATTATAACATCCTACAACGCATTTGTTTTGAACTCGATATCAATTTCCGATTTATTCAGAAGTTTATCTTCGGCAAAAATTTTCAGTTCTACATGGGCGTTTTTTCTAAACCCCGTAATTTTGTTGTCATAAACCTGAAGAGGCTGCCCGTTAATGGAGTATGTTATTCTATGACACTCCGTTCCTGTATCTGTTCCGGCCAAAAAGATGGAGGTGTATGAAGGGTATACCGGAATATTATTTATAGTATCGGTAGGGGAAGCCGAATAGGTTACAAAAATATCCGAGGGAACATTATCAACGGTAAATTCAAAATTATCCACATTTCGGTTGTTGACGTGATCATACCCCACAATAGTAATGCTGTGAAGTCCGTCTTTTTCAATGTTAAACGGTTTATCATAGGCCACCTCCCCGCTTCCGTCAATCATATACTTGATCTCCTTCAAACCGGATTCCTGGTCTGTAGCTCTCAGCACTATATCTGTTTTACCCGAGATATAATTCATTTCGCCTTTTTTAAACCGGGCCCCATTAAAGTCGTATGACAAACTTGGGCCGGTTAAATCTACATATACTACTCCAACCACATGCTTATATTCCGAATGTTTTTTATCGTTTGCCACATTATCCCTGGCAAAATATTTAACGGTATGCTTCCCTGTTTTACCGGGCAAATAAAACGGATCGGTATATTCCATAAAATCATCACTATCTATGGCATACAGAACATCTTGGCTGTAGTTTACAATAGCGTTTTATTGTAGTATCTTTATAAGAAAACATCATGGATACAAATAAGATAAAAGAAG
>NZ_JBQTGI010000020.1:0-96718 GCF_052400645.1 Saccharicrinis sp. GN24d3 | reverse complement strand
TCCAAATGGCTTAAAAGGAACATTCGGTTGGTACATGTTGTATATGCCGGTAAAAATGGAAAACAAATTTACAAACTTTACGGCACTATTGCCGCTTAATTTTTTAACGAACTATTGTTATAGAGGTAATACAGCGGTTTCATTAGATTTTTCAGCAGAAGAGATAAGTAGTGACGGGGCGGTACTGTTGCTCGAAAAATTAGAGCGTAAACATAAGCTAATCAGTTATTTTAGCAAGTTGATGCCAGATTCCCGTAATCCATTTCATATCACGCACAGCATGGTAAAGCTTCTAAAGCAAAGAGTATACATGCTAATGCTTGGCTACGAAGATGCTAATGATGTAACTTATTTAAAGAACGACCCTTTACTTCAAGATGTACTAGAAGGCGAACTTGCTTCCCAACCAACCATTTCCCGTTTAGAGAATAGTTTAGACAAACATTCAATATTTGGACTGTGCTATGCCTGGATAGACCGTTATGTTGCAACACTCAAAAATCGTAAACAAGTTGTTATAGATATAGATGCAACAGATGACCCCACTTATGGCAATCAGCAAATGTCCATGTTTAATGGTTATTACGGGCACTTCATGTATAACGAGCTGTTTTTCCACGATGGAGGGACAGGTCAAATTATTGTTCCGGTTCTTCGTCCGGGAAACAGTCATTCCAACAAATGGTATGTTGCTATATTAAAATGGATATTGGTCAAAATAAAAGAACAATACCCTGATATGGAAATTTTTATCCGTGCGGATAGTGGCTTCAGTGGTCCTGCATTTTATAAACTTGCCTGTGATTTTAATCTTAAATACTCTATTGGGCAAGCCAGTAACGAAGTACTAAAACAAAGAGTTGCCCGTATTGCAAATGCCGTTACTCACCTGTATGTTTCTCAAAACAGAAAACACCAACATTTTACCAGCTTTGAGTATCAAGCCAAAACATGGCACAAGTCCCAACGGTGCTACTCCAAAATAGAAAGCACAGGTAAGGGATTGAATGTTAGACATTTTATCAGCAATATGGATGAGGCAGATGCTCGTTCAATATATTTTGATTTTTATGTAAAGCGTGGTGATGCAAGTGAAAACCGAATCAAGGAAGTGAAAAATATGTGCTTCTCAGATAGACTCTCCAATCATGGCTTTTGGGCAAACTTCATGAGATTAATATTAAGCTGCATGGCTTACGAGATGTTTTTATTACTAAAACAGGCAATAAAACAAACTAAATATGAAGCCGCAAAGAAATGGCAAGTAAGTACAATTCGTGTTTCTTTACTAAAAGTAGGGGCAACAATAAAAAAGACAAAAAGACGTATATATTATCGATTTTCAAAGGCTTTCCCCCATCAAGATTTACTAAGGCAACTTATTATGCGATAAAAGCAAAACAAACACCAATGGGATAGGTGTGTCTTTTTGTATAAATTGACCATATTCAATTGTTATTTAGCTATTTACAAGTGCTTTTTAGCAAGAATATCGGGAAATCATTCGTAATTTTTCAAAATCTCGCTAGTGAAATCGGTATTTCTAAAAAATTCTATGCGCTTTTTTAGAATTGAACTCGTGATGAATAATGCGGGTTAAATTGTCTTTCAATATCTCTTACCTGGCGACCGGCTATGGTTTTTATTCTCCGTAATGCAGCCCGAGATTTCTTCCTTCTTTTGGAGTGATTATGAAAACGTTGATCTATCATTAACTGTTTTAGAGTCCGAGTATAAGTCTGGAGCAGCACAATTCCTTCTTGTTTTGCTATCACATTAACTCTTTCTATGATGCGTTTATGTAACTTGGCATCTGTTGGATAAGTGATGTTTTTTTCTTGGAGTGTGCTGTCTATAATACCTTTTTTTCTTGGGCTTCTTGTCCAAAAAGTTGCACAGAAACCTTTAATAGTTTTTCAGGGCCTTCTTTGCCTATTCGTTTTCTAAAATGTATTAGTTCAGTCGGGTCAAAAGGCTTTTGGGTCTGGAAGACTTTCTCCCCACTAAAATACTGCCAATAAGTATTTTCAATCCACCTGTCAATTATTGCTTCATCGCTAAGGTTCTAAATGTGCTTTAGCAAAAGCAAGTTTACGACCCTGCGGATTGGAATCGATGGCCGTCCAAAATCCGAATAGTAAACCCAGAACTCGGTTTCGATCTTATCCCAATCAATTTGCTTCGATAAAACACATAGTTCATGCTCTAGGTTAATGAACTTATCCAAAGATGTATCAAAAATACTGAACTGAGTTGTATTGTCTTGTTTTCCAACTATGTAAGCTTTATGTCTAAAATATACATTTACTTGAAGATTAATAAAGTTAAATACAAAAGCTTATCCGCAGGTTATCAACCGTTTAGTCCATTTATTAGGATGAACTAATTATAATCGTTAGAATACCATTATAATATCGGGTTGTATTGGTATTCCGTCGGTAGTCGAGCAGGAAAGCCTATTCAAAATCAAAGATATAGTTAGATTGATTGATTTGTGTACTTTATTTCAAGATTTGATCTCCATGGATTACTGTCATAGTCTGTAATTTTACTAGTGATTAATAATTTAAATAATCATGAGGTGAATTGCTGAATTGAGACTTATTAAAATAGGTTATTGCTGTTTCACCTTTAAGTAATCATTTAATTAATTTCTAAGTATGAAAAAAATTTTAATGTTGTTTGTGCTTTTGTGCTCTCTGGGAATACACTCATTGTATGCACAAGAGATGGAAGTAACCGGAATAGTTACTGATGCGGAGGGGATACCTCTACCGGGTGTTGCCATTATATTAAAAGGTACTACCCAAGGTACAATTACCAATATAGATGGAGAATATACTATTGAGGTACCTTCAAGATCTTCTGTGTTGGTTTTTTCTTTTATTGGAATGCAAACTCAGGAATTTGCAGTTGGTGGAAGAACTATCATTAACGTGGTTCTTAAGAGTGAATTAATTGGATTAGAGGAATTAGTGGTGGTTGGTTTTAGCGTTCAAAAGAAAGCGAATGTTACAGGAGCTACTTCTACCGTAAAAATGGAAGACGTGCTTTCGAACAGGCCAATTACTAATGCACTTGGTGCATTGCAAGGAACTGTTCCCGGTTTGCAAATCACCTCTAATTCCGGTCAGCCAGGTGATCCCGGACTGTCTCTTAATATTCGTGGCCTAACCAGCATAAATGGCGGTGATCCATTGGTGTTGGTTAATAACGTGCCTGCTGCCATCCGTGATGTCAATCCACAGGATATTGAATCGGTGACCGTACTGAAAGATGCTGCTGCTGCATCTATTTATGGTGCTCGTGCAGCTTTTGGGGTGGTCTTGATCACAACCAAAAAAGGGAAAAGAAATAGTAAACCTACCTTTAATTACTCTTCTACCTATAGTTTTTCTTCTCCAACCGAGTTGCCATCAAAAGCCTCTACCTACGATTATGTGAGTGCGCTAAAAGATTGGGGCTACGATCAGTACTGGACAGGTCAGGAGGTAGATTCCTGGTTGACCTATTTAGATGATTACAGAAAAAATCCAGGTACATATCCTAATGGGATAGCCACAAAGGATGGCCTGAACTACAGGTTGAAGGATTCTGATGTGATTGGTGCATTCCTGGATGATAACGGTTTTACGCAAATTCACAACTTCAATGTGAGTGGTGGTAGCGAGAACTCCGCATATAGGGTGTCAATGGGGTATAGTGATGAGGATGGTATTGTTGTAACCGATAACGATAGTTACACCAGATATAACTTCAATACCAATTACCAGGTTGATATTACCTCGAAGTTAAAATCAACCTCAGATATAATGTATTTGAATAGTAAGCAATCGTATCCGATTGGACGGTACGATATAGCTTTGCGAAGAGGTGCATTTACGCCGGCTGAAGGGTTTCATACTTTTGAGGATGGAACGACATATCCTTATGATACCCCTGCTAATATGGAACGTTATAAAACGCCTACAAGTGCAAAAAGCAAAAATTTACGCTTATTTGAAAGGCTGGATTATGAATTAATAAAAGATCTGATATTCACAGGTGAGTTTACCTATGAAACAAAAGACTTTATGCAATATTCAGTGGATGAGCAAATTCAGACAGTGAATGCCGATGAGTTAACATTGAATGCTGCTGATCCGGAGAAAACTTTTTACCAAAAGTACAATTCTCAGTCTGAATACAAGGCTTATAACGTGTATGCCAATTATACTAAAGAATTAGGGCATCACCATATAGGTGGATTAATTGGTTTTAACAAAGAAGATTACAATACCGAATCGTTCTGGGCAAAAAAGAATAATCTGATTAATGTGGATTTGCCTTCTATTTCAATGGCCAGTGGCGATGTGACTGCTGACGATAGCTTTGGTTCGTGGGCTGTTATGGGAACTTTTGCCCGTTTAAACTATAACTACAAAGAGAAATATTTTTTAGAGGCGAATGGTCGTTACGATGGATCGTCTCGTTTTGCCGAAGGTGATAGATATGGTTTCTTTCCTTCTATTTCAGCAGGATGGACTATTAGTAAAGAGTCGTTTATGGCAGATGTTGCTGCTATCTCTTTGTTGAAACTACGTGCATCTTGGGGATCTATAGGTAACCAGCAGACTTCAGGTCTATATCCTGCTATCCCCGGCATGTCCATAGGACAAGCCTTATGGATCAATACGAATAAAGGGGTGCGATACAATACCATTAATACACCTGGATTAGTGAGTGCCGGCTTTACCTGGGAAGAGGTAGTAACAAAAAATATTGGGTTCGATTTAAACATATTAAATCACCGTTTAACTTCTTCTTTCGATATTTATTCGCGCGAAACTATAGGTATGCTTGCTCCGGGCGCAGAATTACCTGCCGTGTTGGGTGCAAGTGCTCCTCAGCAAAATGCCGCCGATCTAAAATCATATGGTTGGGAATTGCAAATGGGTTGGAAAGATAAAATTAAAGATTTCTCCTACCATGTGGCGTTTACCTTGTCCGATGGTCAATCTAAAATTACCAAATTCGATAATGAGGCAGGTTTGTTAAGTCAGTATTACAACGGATACAAGTTTGGTCAGATTTGGGGTTATGAAACAGATGGATACTATACAACAGATGATTTTGTTGATGGGACTTTAGGTGCCAACCTGATGAATGGTACATTAAAAGATGGTATACCCTATTATAAAGGAACTAATCCAAACCCTGGTGATATAAAGTACAAAGATTTGGATGGAGATGGAATCATCTTCTCTGGTGATAATACATTAGAACCATCAATCGATCCGGAAACTGGAGAAGTAATTCCAAATACAGGTCCTGGTGATCGGAAAATTATTGGTAACAGTACCCGTCGATATCAGTTTGGTATCAATGGTGGCGCGGAATACAAGGGTTTTGATTTTTCATTTGTAATCTCGGGTGTTGGTAAGAGAGATGTATGGCGAGACAATAGTCTGCGTTTCCCATCTTATAACCAGTTTATCCCCTTATACGCACACCAGTTAGATTATTGGACTCCTGAGAATACAGATGCTTATTTTCCACGTAACTACTATGATGGAAAAGTGAATTACCCATACAGTAAGCTGGTGCAAACTAAGTATTTGATTAATGGAGCTTACCTGGCGGTAAAGAACCTGACCTTAGGGTATACTTTGCCAAAGAATATCATGGGTCGTTTGGGTATAGATAAATTAAGGGTTTATGTAGCCTCTGAGAATCCTTTTATGTTGGATAATTTCCCTGATGGAAACAATCCTGAGTTAGAAAACAAAGGTGAAGGAGGAACATATCCTTATATGAAAAGTTTTATTGCCGGATTGAACTTAACTTTCTAAATAACAATTTACTAATGAATGATGATAAGAGCCGTAACGATCTTTGCAAAAATGTAAATTCTGTTATGGAGTGTTCAATAAAAAAAATAAACAGATGAAGAAAAAATATTTATTGATATTATTGTTTGCACTGCTATTAATAGCATGCGAAGACAGTCTGGAGAGGTTTCCAGCAGATCAGTTAACAGTTCCAACAACCTTCACAAATAACTCTAACTTTGAGATATATGCATGGGGGTTTTATGATGCTTTTATTGGATACAGCAGCCGGGATGTTTTGAATCAAGAGGCGCGATGCGACCTGGCGCTTTATAACACTTCTACACAACCAAACAGTTGGTTGCATCAATTAATAACAGTGCCATCTTCGTCAAGCACATGGAACAATGCATATGCACGCATTAAAAGTATTAACTTGATGCTTGACAATATTGAGGGGGCGACATCAAAATTAACTGATAAAGAAAAAGCGCATTGGAAAAGTGTCGGTTTGTTTTTTCGTGCTTATGAGTATATTAATCTGGTGAACATTTATGGTGCTGTGCCATGGGTTGATAAGGTACTTACTGATTCGGATGAAGAGTACCTTTATGGAGAACGTACCCCAAGAGATGAGGTGGCAAAGAATATCCTGGACGATCTGACATGGGCCGAGGAGCATATCAACGCCAATGGGAATGGTGAAAATACGGTTAATCGCGACGTTGTAAGAGCTTTAATTACCCGTTTTGGACTTCGTGAGGGGACTTGGCGTAAGTATCATAGCTTAGGGGGTGAAACGCCATATTTGCAAGCGAGCTTTGAAGCTAGTAAAGCGTTGGTAACAGATCATCCAACAATAATTGATGACTATCAGTACGTGTTTAATAGCGAAGATCTGGCAGGAAAACCCGGTATACTGCTTTATAAAGCCTACATTCCTATTAAAATGCGCCATTATTTGTCGCATCACACGGGAAGTTCTATTGGGAATTGGGATGTAACCAAAAAAGGTATGGACATATACTTGTGTACCGATGGACAAACCCGCTGGACAAGTCCTTTGTTTGCTGGAGATAAAGATCCCTACGATGAGTTTCGTAATAGGGATCATCGTTTATATTACACGGTACTTCCTCCATATAGGGTAAATGCCAGTGGTAAAACATATACCAAATTGGCGGATATAAAGGTGAATGAGTACATCGATTTAATGGATGAAATTTCTACCTACGAGCAAAAAACATTACCAAACTGTAACTGGGCGGGTAATGTTCTGAAGGTATCCCCTCATTTCCGAAAGTATAATGAAGGGCAAGGCTTCAATGCCACTGCAACCGGGTATTGGTTATATAAGTTTCAGAACAGAATCTCTCAGGGATTTCAAAATTCAGATGTGCACGATGCGCCTCTGTTCCGTATGGGAGAGGTGATGCTGAACTATGCAGAGGCTGCTTTTGAGTTGGGTGAATTTACACAAGCAGTAGCCGATGCTACTGTAAATAAACTCAGGGCTCGTGGTCATGTGGCAGCGTTAAGTATTAGCGCCATTCCTGATGATCCAACCCGTGATGCAACGGTGGAACCAGCTCTTTGGGAGATTCGCCGTGAACGTGCTGTTGAGTTAATGTATGAAGGTTTCCGTACCGATGACCTGAGACGCTGGAAAAAATGGGGTGAATATACAAAAGAGGCTAAATTAGGTCGATGGGTTGTGAATTCGGAATATGGTAACAAATTACCTATTCAGAATGGAGCAGATGAAGGCTATGTGCAACCTTATGCCGCACCTGAAGGGGTACCAGATCATTACTATCTGTCACCAATTCCTTCTGATCAAATTGTATTAAATCCACAATTGAAACAAAATCCAGGTTGGAGCAGCATTCCTTAAACAGAATTGACTTATCCCGGAATAATCTGTTCCGGGATAAACTTTTCCAGATAGGTGATTCATCCTACATAAAATCAACTTGAGGGTTGAAGGACTCTGTTTGGGATACATCTGTTGCGAATGACTTCAAATGATTGAAAACTCATATCAGATCACTATTATAATGAAGAATATATTTTCCCTCCTGGGGTGTCCTGTTTTACTTGGTATCATGAGTCTGACAGGAGCTTGTGTCGATTCAAAAGAAGTAAATAATACGAAACCCAATATCATTTACATTTTGGCTGATGATTTGGGTTATGGCGAGTTGGGATGTTATGGTCAAAAACTGATCGAAACGCCCAATATTGATAATTTAGCTCAAAATGGAGTTCGTTTCACTCAGCATTATGCAGGCGCGCCCGTTTGTGCTCCATCTCGTTGTGTATTGCTTACCGGAAAACACATGGGGCACTCCTATGTGCGCGGTAATGATGAATGGTCAGAGCGCGGAGATGTATGGAACTACCAGGCAAATATTGCCGATTCCACTTTGGAAGGACAAAGACCTTTACCCGAGGAAACTGTCACGATTGGTCATCTGTTGCAAGAGGGAGGATACAAAACAGGCGTTGTAGGGAAATGGGGATTAGGAGCGCCTCATACCAAGGGCATTCCGACCAAACAAGGTTTTGACTATTTCTTTGGCTACAATTGCCAGCGACAGGCACATACTTATTATCCTGTTCATTTGTATGAAAACGACCATCGGGTTTATTTGGATAACGATACGGTTGCGCCGTCGACAAGACTGGCAAAGGGGGCAGATCCATATGATGCAGCCTCTTATGCCCCTTTTACACTAAATGAATATTCTCCTGATTTAATGTTTGACAAGCTCAATGGGTTTGTCGAAGAAAATCAGCATCAACCTTTCTTTCTGTATTGGGCTACACCAATTCCTCATGTTCCTATTCAGGCTCCAACAAAATGGGTGGATTACTATGTGAAGAAATTCGGAGATGAAGAACCGTACATTAATAAAGGCGGTTATTTTCCCCACAGATACCCACATGCAGGTTATGCAGCTATGGTATCCTATCTTGACGAACAGGTAGGGCAACTAGTGAACAAACTAAAGAAATTGGGTCTTTACGAGAATACCCTAATCATTTTTACTTCTGACAACGGGCCTACATTTAACGGCGGTGCCGACTCCGCTTGGTTCAATAGCGCAGGCCCCTTTAAAAGTGAATTCGGTTGGGGTAAATGCTTTTTGCATGAAGGTGGCATACGTGTCCCTATGATTGCATCATGGCCGGGTAAAATTAAAGCGGGATCGACTTCGGATCATGCTTCTGCCTTTTGGGATGTGTTGCCAACTCTTTGTGATGTGTCTGGAGTTGAAAAGCCAAAGGACACTGACGGTATTAGTTTCTTGCCTGAACTCCTAGGGAAAAAGCAGGATCAACACGACTATTTCTATTGGGAGTTTCCTGAAATGGGAGGGCAAATTGCCGTACGAATAGGTCAATACAAAGCTATTTGTAAAAATGCCATGAGTCAACCCGATAAACATTTCGAATTATTCGATCTTGAAGCTGATCCACAGGAAACGATAGATATTTCTGCTCAGCATCCTGATTTGATGGAACGTGTTGAAGAAATAATTCGAAAAGAACACCTCCAGTCGCACAATGACTTATGGAAAATAAAACGGCTTGGCGATAAAGAATAAGCCGGGTTTAATTTTATAGTATCAAAACATGATTATTTAAAAAAAATAAATGAGTTAGCTATGAAGAAAAGAAATATCAGCTTGATCCTTTTTTTTATGATAAATATTTCAGTCGGTCTTTACTCGTGTTCAAGTTATAAGGAAGAAACGCCCGAACCAACTCCGAATCCAATTCCGGCTGAGCCTTCAGGAGAGTACAGCTCCGAGATGCCTAACACGCTGAATGTGGTGTATTTCGTACCAAACGATATGCAAGGGTCAAAAACCTACCACAAGCGACTATCGGGTGTGATGCTTTGGATGCAGGAATGGTACAAACAGCAAATGATCCGTTATGGCTATGGGACTAAAACATTTGGTTTACTAAAAGATACCAATTTGCCCGATGTTTATGTGAAAATTACCAAGATAACAGCTAAGCAAGGTAAGGATTATTATCCTTATAGCGGTGGAGGTCAAAAAGCGATTCCTGAAATCAAGGAGTATTTTGCAGCACATCCCGAAGAGGAAAACAGTGATCATACTATCATCTTCATGCCAAGTACTAAAGGACAACATGGCAGCGATGCAGGTGGGCAACCGTTCTACGGTCTTGGCAGGTGGTGTTTCGCTTTGGATTATGAGTTTTTCGACATGAAGTATTGGAATACCGATCCTCAGGAAGTTCGTTGGATTGGAGGTACGATTCATGAATTGGGTCATTGCCTGAACCTGCCACATAATAAGCAATTGGCTACAGAAGATTGGATTTCGATGATGGCCGATGGAAACCACTATCTCTATCAGACACCTGATAAAATCAATTTCACGGCCGCCGATGCTGCAATCCTAAACAATAATGAGGTGTTTAATACAGGTGAAATCGACTATTATGAAAAAGAGGCTGATTTTGAATTGAAGAAAATGCGTATCTACGCTGATAACGACAATTTATATCTCAATGCGAAATTCACTACCGATATTCCGGTGAATGCTATCATTGCCTACAACGACCCTCATGTTAAGGATGGTGATGCTGATTATAATGCTGTTACCTGGACCACAACTGAAATCAATGATGGAACAGCTACCTTGACGATGCCATTGAATGGTATCCACTCTGAATTTAATGTGTTCCCCTTTGAGATGCGGGTGAAATTTTGCCATGAGAATGGACGTAATACTTCATTCGTTTATAACTATCAATTTGTGGACGGGAAACCGGATATCGATATCAATGTTGAGGAAATTGCAGAGATCGATAAAACGATGTGGAAAGTGTTGAGTATTAACTCCGAAGATACCGGAAATCCAAATCCACCGGCAGGGCACAAGGAAGCGTTGATCGATGGGGATATCAATGTGATCTGGCATTCACAATGGCGCGAAGATCCAACCAGTTATCCTTACGAATTCGTGATTGACTTGAGTAAAGAGGAGACGCTGAACGGCATGTTCTTCTATCAGCGTCAAAACAACACCAACGGTTCGGTTAAAGACATTGAGATATTAACCAGTACTGATAATACCACCTTTACTTCGGCTGGAGAATTCAGTTTAGGGATGGCGACATCACGACAGGATGTGAAATTCAGTACGCCGGCATCAAGCCGCTTCATTAAGGTCATTCTTAAAAATTCAAATGTCGAAGGCAACATCTCTGTTTGCTCATTAGGAGAAGTGGGGGCCTTTTAATTGAAATAACAAGATAGTACCTCCGGACTCATGTAGAAACCAGAGGTGATTCTTAAAGAGACTAAAATGTTGTAGTATATAGTTAACTAATTAATTTAAATTATTATGAAGAAAAATTTACTAATGTTTACCTTGATGCTATTTGCATCTGTTATGTTGAAGGCGCAAAGCACAACACCCGTTTTTCATTACAAATTTGACGGAAACCTGGAAGATGCCTCCGCTAACAGCAATGATGCTGTAAAAACAGGAACTGTGGCATATGGAACAGGGATTGATGGACAAGGGATTGTTTTCACTTCGGGGGTGGATAATACTACGTCTCATACTTTTACACTTCAAACGCCGGCCGGGTTGTTAAATCCTGCTACTGATGACTTTACCTTGTGTGGTTGGATAAAAATAGATGCGACTGCGGGAGTAGATGAGTACGTGATGGTGCATCAGGCGCCGGGATCAGGGCAAAGGAGAAGCTTTTTGTTTGTTTCTGAAACTACCGGAACCTTTGGTTATCTAGGTTCATTCATTGCCGGAGAAAATTCTTATTCGGAATCTGCAATCAACCCAGGTGAATGGACATATGTGGCATTGAGGTCAAATCATACGACGAACACCGTTACCCTGACATTGAATGCTGAACATACTGTTACAACAGACCGCACACCCGAGAGTTGTGACGGAGCGATTGTATTCGGCCGTCATGATGTGGGATCTAAATTTTTCCAGGGAGAAATGGATGAGTTCAGACTTTATAAGGAGCTTTTGACCGATGCCGAACTGGATGCAATCAGAGCCCAGGATGTACCTACTGGTATTTCAAAAAATGAATTGTCTGAAAAAGTAGCAGTTGTGAATCCGGTACGAAACGGGAAATTGCAAATTCAGGTTAATGGTATGACAGGTAGTAAGTTGATTGAAGTGTATAGCTTAACCGGACAAAAAATGATGGAAGCAATATTCGAAGGCGATTCGTTTACGAGTGATTTGAAGCTAGGTAAAGGCTGTTACCTGTTAAAAATAACTGCCGGAGGGGAGTTTGTTTCAACAAAAGTACTCACTGAATAGGAGCAATAAATTTTGTAGCACTTAATTATGGAGTGTTATGTTTTAATGAAAGAGAATCCAAAATATAATAGCGTACAAAAACGTTAATTCATAGTTTTGGATATTTTCTTTTTAGTTATCGTTTTTTTTACAAAGTTTTGTCCAATGAAAAAAATCGCATTTACCGTTTTCATCTTTATAGCTGCATCTTTGCATCTTTTTTCACAGGAATCGTACAATGTTATTAATATCAATCCTGATCCACAGGGAGAACCCTGGATTGTTGAAGGATACCGGCCTCCACGACCGGAAAGCAGATTGTCCCAATCTGATCTTCACGCCTTACGTGGAGCGCAGCTTAAAAGTACCGACCTGCCTGTACAAATTGATAACTCAACGCAGCTATACATGCGTCCTGTTTTTTCTCAGATAGGAGGTTCGTGTGGGTCAGCCTCCCGTATATGTTATATGTTAGCTTACGAGTTAAATTGTTACCGCAATCAATCGGGTAGTCTGCCACAAAACATGCTGCCTTCACACTTCACCTGGCTACTCACCGATCAATATTCGAGCAAGGAAGCCATGGCCAAAGGAACCGGAGTGCCGAATACACAGACCTATGGCGGTTCATTGGTTTCAGGTATTTATGGAGGTGATGTGGATTGGCCCAGTTTAGTCAATGCACCTGATTATGGATGGATGAATGGATATAATAAATGGTACTCCGCCATGAGCAACCGTCTGGAGAAGAGTGGTGATTTCCTGTTGGATTCACCCGCTGCATTACAGTATTTAAAAGAGTGGTTGCACAATCACTGGGAGGATACGAGCTTCAGGGCCGGAGGTGTTGCCGGAGCCGGATGTGCCACCCAGGGTGCTCAATATGCGTTGGCGACTAACGGTTTGACTATCGTTCAATCATGGGGGCCGGCAGTGGATCATGGTACCACCTGGGCTGGTTATGACGATGAGGTTGCTTTTGATTTTAATGGCGATGGCCGTATCACCAACAATGAAGACACTAATGGTGATGGCCGTATAGACATGCTCGATTGGGAGAAAGGGGCTTTAATCATGCTCAATAGCTGGGGTCCCAACTGGAAAAACAATGGAACCGTTTTTGTACCGTATCGTTTATTGAAAAAAGATAACATGGGGGCTGAACTATATTGGATTAGAAAGGATTATAAGCCCCGAAGAACCATAAAGGTAAAAATGAACTACAGTGCCCGAAGTGAGCTTAAGATGAGTGTGGGAATCGCTTCCGATATAAATGCTTCCGAACCTGAGAAACTAGTAGTTTGCGAGCATTTTAATTTTGCCGGAAACGGAAAAGTACCGATGCTTGGAAGGTGGAATGATGGAATAATGCACACCGAAGACATGGAGTTTGGCTATGACCTGACAGATCTTACAGAAGGATATGATGCAACGCAGCCGCTAAAATATTTTCTGTATATGGAAACAGCATCGGGAGCCTCAGGCACAGGCGAAGTTGTGACTATGTCGGTTTTGAATTATGACACACCCGAAGAGCAGGAGGTCCGATCAATGCAAAAAAATGTGACCATAGAAAATAATGGGGAAATCACTCTGGTATCGGTGGTTATGTCAGGCGGAAAAGCCATTCCATCTATATACATACCAAGTAAGGACTGGACAATTGTTTCATGCAACTCCGAAGATCCGATGGAGCATATTAAAACTGAAAAAGCCATTGATGGCGATGAAACAACACATTGGCATTCCCGATGGTCGACTGGCACTGATCCGTTTCCACATGAAATAGTTGTGGACATGGGTAAAAGTTATGATTTGACTACATTTGAGTATTTACCCCGACAAGACGGAGGAAAGAATGGGCATATAGGTGAGTATGAATTATATCTATCCGATGATCCCATGAGCTGGGGTTATCCGGTGGCTACAGGAAATTGGATTTACAGTTCGTTTGCCAAAGAGGTATCTTTTGCTCGAAAAAATGCCCGGTACTTTAAGGTTGTATCACTCTCCGAGGCCAATGGAGGCCCCTGGAGTTCAGCTTCTGAGTTCCGGTTTAAAGTAAGTGATAATTCAGAGACGGCTGTAGGGAAGAATGAATTGCTACAATTGAAAGTTTGGTATTCAGACAGTCAGTTAAATATTAGGTATATGACTGATGAAGGTGTTGTAAAAGTATAT
This sequence comes from Saccharicrinis sp. GN24d3, assembly GCF_052400645.1. Classification (NCBI taxonomy): domain Bacteria; kingdom Pseudomonadati; phylum Bacteroidota; class Bacteroidia; order Marinilabiliales; family Marinilabiliaceae; genus Saccharicrinis; species Saccharicrinis sp. GN24d3. The sequence goes on along the minus strand of NZ_JBQTGI010000020.1, from coordinate 82,398 downwards.
AATCTGCAGGGACAGGTAGTATACATGAATCAATTACAGTATGGACATGTTATGTTACCGATTTACTTGCAGAAAGGAATTTATATTGTTTGCATATCTACTACAAAAGGGCATTATAAAGAGAAAATATATTTTCATTAAATATATATGAAGGTTTATTAATTAGGTTTATTTTTTCAATAGTCACTTTTGCTGAAAAGTCGGATAGCTTATGAAATAGAAAGATTAACTTTTTATTTATTTGAATTTTAGGTGTACTTAAAATGGAATGAGATCTTGTAATCGATTTCCTCTTTTTGTGCACCTTTTTTTATATGGAGATACAGTTTATAATACTCATAATTATACAGAAGGCCACATCATTTTTGCAATAATGGTACTATTGCTCATATAAGATGGAATCTTCATGATTTGTATACTTTATTTCACGATTTGAAGTACTTTTTTTTGTTTAGGAGTAGGTACTTTTACTTGTACTCAGTTAAGTTAATAAATGTAAGTTTAATAGGTGGAAGCAGGAGACATGTAGATTATTGTACTTGTTAAATCATGAATCAATACAGAAGAAGAAGAAATTATTATTTCTGTTGATGTGCTTGTGTTTCTTAGGGGACATAGTTCAGAACATAAATGTATTTTGATTCGTTTTTTTAAATGGAAATAAATATCACTTTATAAGATAAGAAAGTTACATTTTTAAGCTTAAAAAAATGAGAATAAAGAAAGAGTCTCAACTTAATCAATCAATGTGTTTCTTGCTCTTGCTCATGAGCTTTTGCTTTGCAATTGGAATTGTTGTCTCTTTAGAGAGAATTGACAAAGAAACATCCCGGAATGAATATTGTATGTCTTGCCATATACATTCACAGGCCGCAAGCTCATGGAAACTCTCCTCACATAACAACAACAGGATTGGAGTTGTGGTTGATTGCGTCAATTGCCATTTACCTCCTAAAAGTCAGAGTAATTATTGGCCTGTAAAAATGAGAAGTGCTTTAAAGGATTTTTACTCATATTGCTTCAAAGATCCTGATAAGATCAATTGGGAACAGAAGTCTCAACTGGAGTATGCCAGACGGCACACCTTTAATGCTTCCTGTATTAAATGTCATGAGAACTTATTTCCCCTGCATTTGTCTAAAAAGGGAGATCAGGCCCACTTTTATTACAAAAATAATCAGGATAATTTGCAATGTATCAATTGTCATTTAAGTGCCGGACACGGTACAAAAAACATTCACAATGTAAATACAGAGTTACTAAAAGCGGAACATAAACATGATACATACGAACAAGCTACTGATGTTAATCAATTTGTTTCTTTTAAAGAGAAAATTCCGGGTACATCAGTGACTTTTGATATGCTTGCCATTCAAGGGGGATTCTATAATAATAATCAGGATGAAATCATAAAAATCGGATCTTTTTTCATGGGTAAAATTGAGGTATCATGGGATGAATATAGAGCGTTTTTAAGGGACACTGAAACCGAAGGTCGTATTATTAGTGATTATATGAATGTAGATGCAATCTCCGGACCAACACCCCCGTTTGGAGATCCTTCGCAAGGCTGGGGAATGGGTATGCGACCTGCTATAACCATGACCTGGAATGCTGCAAACACTTATTGCAAATGGTTATCATTTAAAACAGGGAAAAAATATCGTTTACCAGGCAAATATGAATGGTTATATGCCTGTAATGCAGGTAGCAATAAAGAATTTTTTTGGGGTGAAAACCTTGAAGACGTAGTTTCGAAAGGATTTCTTAGAAGATTATTCAAGAAGCCGAGCGATGATATTAATAAGTACGTAATCTGGAAAGGAAACAGTAATGGAAAAACAGGAATGCCAGAGGATGTTTTGCCAAATGACTTTGGTTTGATAAATATGATAGGAAATGTAAAAGAATTTTGTTTTGATACAGTTCCTTTATTAAATGAAAGTAAAGGAGTGAAACATGTTATTATGGGAGGTTCATTTAAAAGCACAACAACAGAACTTCTTTTAAATTACAGAGATCATACTCAACATGAAAAATGGTTGGTCACAGATCCACAAATTCCTAAAAGCAAATGGTGGTATTCCGATTGTAATGATGTTGGTTTTCGTGTGGTTTGTGAATGGAACCCGTTTGAATAAAGGTAGTGAAAATGTAAAGATTAAGATTGATATGAGTATTGAAGAATACAATAACAGCCGGAGGAAATTTCTAAGAAACACCGCAGCCGCAGGTATTTTGGCCATAGCAGGAGCCAACACATTCCTTTCGTCCTGTCAGTCAGAAAAAAAGGAAAAATACAAGTTTCCTTCACTTCTGTCGCAAGCTCCTGACGGTTCTCTATTAAAGGCCGGAGTGGTTGGTTGTGGTCATCGTGGTACAGGCGCAGCTCTCAATTTCCTGAATTCTGGTTCTAATGTTGAAATTGCAGCACTAGCAGATATTTTTCCTGATTGTGTTGAAGCATGCAAACAGAAGATTAAAGAACAAAAAGGGGTAGATATATCACCCGATTTATGTTTTTCCGGCATTAATTCATTCGAAAAACTAATGGAATGTGATGTGGATGTTGTGATTCTGGCTACACCTCCGCATTTTCGTCCGCAACATTTTAAAGCTTGCGTAAAAGCTAAGAAACATGTGTTTATGGAAAAACCTGTTGCTGTTGATCCTGTAGGTGTAAGATCCGTGATGGTTTCTGCTGAGAAGGCAAAAATGCTGGGATTATCCGTTGTTGCCGGAACTATTAAAAGACATCAGCAAGATTATATTGAGACTTATCGACGGATTGCAGATGGGCAGATCGGTGATATTGTATCGTCCAACAGTTATTATAATATAGGCAAGCTTTGGCACAGAAATCCAAGACCCGAATGGTCTGAACTTGAAAATATGATTCGTAATTGGGTAAATTGGAGTTGGCTCTCCGGGGACCATATTGTTGAGCAACATGTACACAACTTAGATGTTGTAAATTGGTTTGTGGGAAAACATCCTGTAAAGGCTCTGGGTTTTGGTGCGCGCCAACGCCGTATATCAGGTAATCAGTACGACTTTTTTAGTGTTGATTTTGTGTATGATAATGATATACATTATCACAGTATGTGCAGGCAAATCAACAATTGCAGCAACAAAATTTCCGATCGCATACAAGGTACTAAAGGTTCAACCAATTGTGAAAACACCATATTTAACCCCGATGGCTCTATAAAATGGACTTTCGAATATCCGAAGGATGGAAGTGGTTCAAATATCAGCCGGTTAAATACCAATCCTTATGACCAGGAGCTTATTGATCTCGTAACAGCTATTCGTACTGCTAATCCTGTAAATGAAGCCTTTCAAATCGCAGAGTCAACAATGACTGGAATTATGGGGCGAATTTCAGCCTATACGGGGAAAGAAATAAGTTGGGACGAAATGATGAATTCCGATTTATATCTAGGACCAAAAACTTATATAATGGGACCCGTTGATATTCCAAAGGAAGTACCCACAGCTGGAAACAACTTATAATAAATGTAGTCATTGTATTTGTTTCACAGAGATTGATTGCATGGAATAGGCCTATTCTTTTGCATTTGAAGATAATAGCTAGTTAAAGATCTATGTTAAGACTCAATTTCTATCGAAGTCCTATAGATATGATTATATTTCAGTTGTAAATAATTACACTAAAGTTGCTTTAAGCTACACTTTACAAAACAAAACCTTTACCAAAAACTGAGTTGTATCGAAAAACCCCTGGTTTTTTGGAACTATAGAAATGCCAGTAATTCCGTCCAATAGTGTTTATTACGTATGGTACGGGCTACTTTTTGCCGTAATCCTTCCCGTAATTCGACTCTCCCGTTTGGATCGGGACGAACACAAGGCGTCGACAGGTTTTAAGTAATGCATGATGACCCTATAATATGATGGTTTTTTCCTATTCGTCATAATCCCCAAGTAACGCTTATTTAAAATAATATGATTGTTTAGGTATAGTTAGCAGTTATTTTTTTAACAATGAACATTCTTTAAGGATTAAATCAACAAAAAGGAGTGTTCTTATACACTATCGCAAGTATTGATTTGATTTTACCTGAATGTGGTATGTAAAAAAAATATACCACGGTAGATGGATGATAATCCAAATAAAAGCTGTTTAATCATCTTGAAATTTTGTTCCGGTTAAGTTAATCCAAACAACTTTAGTATTGTTGATATAATTTTACTTTCATCCCCATTCCTCACACGTTAAACCAATTATTTCAAATATTCAACAAAGTTCGTTTTTCCATCAAACCAAAATTTCTTAATTTGAATGTAAATCAACGCAATATAATAGTTAGAAATCGCCATTGACGGGAATCATAGCAATTAATAACAGGAATAATAACGCCTGTATTTCCGGGACCAGGGAATATGGCCTAAACTATATTGCTATGGTTACCTTTGACAAAAAACTGCAGTCCGTTATCGACGCATACGGTATTGAGATGGAATCCTTCACCATCCACGAGGAAAACCCCTTAAAAGATATTGATGTCGGGATTGACATTTGTGTAAAATACCTTCAACGGTTGAGAAATACCGTGATAAACGGGGGGCTGAAAGGACCCGGCCAGGAGATATGTTTCTTTAAGGAGGTCAAGCCCATGGTCGTGGGGCAACTGCTCTATTTATTTTACCTGCAGCAGGTAGAATGCGAAAAGCCCAGGGGCACCAACAAGATGGTCCTTACCTACCTCAAGAACAGACTTAAGGATTACAACAGGTTCCTGCAGGCCAAGCATATTTGCTATTTCTATTACCGAAGGGGCTCGACGTTCAACGACGAACAGTTTTTTGTCCGTAAGAATTTTGACCCCAAAAAGTTCCTTCACCACCCTTTCTCCGTGATGGACGTCGGTTTCACAACCCAGTGCGACAACCTATTTGCCGATTTCAGGGCTCACGAGATGATAATAGAATATATGTCTTCACGTATGGATTCTCTGGAGCTGGACAAAACGAATCAAAAGACTGTACCAAGAAATCGTCCCGACCATTTCGAATTCAAGTGGACGGACAAGAAAGTGTACATTGCCGAACTGGCCTATGCTTTGGTAGGGTCCAGGAGCATAAACAATGGGGACGCCAATGTGAAGAGGCTGGGCGAATATATCGGTTGGATGTTCAACGTTGAAAAAGTGGATGTGTACGGGGCGCTATATGATATTCAAAAACGAGACAACCCGACAGCATATCTCGACAAACTAAAGGATTCATTTGCAAAAAAGATAGAAACCCTCTTGGGAAAGAAAGGAAAAGGTCCCGGAAAAAAATGATATCAAACGGCACCAGACCAAGCCGACAATCCCTGTTTATTTTAAAAAACCGGTACCAAAACAGTTTATTTGATATCAAATAAAATCCCACTGGGAACAACTTGGGAAACAATACGGAATATTCTGTACAACTTTAGTGTCTGTTTGTTTAACCCTTAAACATTTCATCATGACACTAAAATCAGAAAGAGACTACAGTTACGGACGGGACAAACTGTTCAGGGAACAGATCGTGACCATCGGCGACCTGGAAGAGTTCAGGGCCCTCCTGCTAAAAGACCTGGGCAAGATGATGGACCAAAACAACGTTAATACCGGCAAAAAGTGGTTGAGGACCTATGAGGTAAAAGAGATGTTGGGTGTCTCGCAAGGCACCCTTCAGAACCTTCGCAACAATGGCCACCTGCCGTTTACCAAAGTGGGGGGTATCATCTTCTACGAATCCAGGGAAGTGACCAAGATGCTCGGCAAAAACAGTTTACCTTCCAGGCTTGAGCGATGAATGCCCTGATGCACATCAACTGTGTGCTGGACAGCCTGATATCGGATGTGAGGGTACTTCCCAGGCATATCGGCCTGTATATGGCACTGTACTTTGTTTGGGGCAAACTTAAATTTGTTAACCCCATGCAGGCGGTGCGTCACGAGATCATGCCCCTGTCAAAGATAGGCTCTGTCAACACCTTTATCAGGACGATTAAAGAGTTGGACGCTTGGGGTTACATTTCCTACAGTCCCAGCAAGAGCCAGTTTGAAGCTTCGGTAATAACCATTATCACTTTTGATAATAGTGGTGGTAATACCGCTGGTAATAGCACTGGTAATACCAGTAGTAATAGTGCTGATAATAGCAGTGATATAAGCGGTGGTAATACTACTGGTAAAAGCGCTGATAATAGTACTGATAATACCGGTGATACAAGTACCGGTAATACCGGTGGTAATAGTGCTGGTAATACCGGTGGTAATAGAACTGGCAATACCCAAAGCGACAACAGTGCCCCTGTTTATAAGTTATTGAATAATAACCATATATCATTATTAGATAATAATAAAGAGATATTAAATAATAATATTGGGGGACGCGCGCACGGGGAACAACCGGAAGTTTTAGGGCTTAAAAAAGCAGATGCCGACGAAAAGAAAAAGAAGCGTTTTGTTAAACCGACCCTTAAACAAATCGAAGGTTACTTTAAACAAAAGGAAGCCGACCCAAATCAGGCAGAACGTTTCTTTAACCACTTTGAATCCAACGGCTGGAAGGTGGGCGGCAGAAGCCCCATGAAGGATTGGAAAGCTGCCGCCAGGAACTGGATACTCAACATCTCCCGATATTCTTCCAACAAAGAAAATAAGGAGGATACGACCAATTATCTGTCAACGAAAAACGACAAAGACTATGGAGAACCTTTATGAAAAAGGCATCCGTTGGGAAAAGAACGGATGGATGCACTATAGCTTTCCCGCATGCCTTTCCTGGCTGGAAAACGCGGGAAAAAAGCAGTTCGGGGAACATTTCAGGGTTAAAGCAGAAGACCACAAGATACTTTACAAACTGCTTGTTTATGCCATCGGGGACAAGGAAAACATGGAAAAGAAGGGCCTAAGCCCTGATAAAGGAATCATGCTGAGCGGGCCTGTAGGCTCCGGTAAAACGGCCATTATGAGCCTGCTCAACCATTTTCTGCCATCCGAAAAAAGGTATGCCGTACAGTCGGCGAGAGAGGTGGCCTTTAGCTTTGCACGACAAGGCTATGATGTGCTGGCCAGGTATACCCGACTTTCCTATGGATTTAATCATGGAAAACATATCCCCAAGGTGTACTGTTTTGACGATGTGGGAATAGAACAGCCGGTGGGATATTACGGCAACGAATGCAACGTGATGGCCGAGATACTTCTGAGCCGTTACGACCATTTTGTTTCGCACAATATGCTGACGCATATGACTACGAACCTGTCGGCATCGGAACTGGAAAAACTGTACGGAAACCGTGTCAGAAGCCGTATGCGTGAGATGTTCAACCTGGTGAGCTTCGACAGGGAAATAAAGGATAAAAGAAAGTAAAGCATCAAACAAATAATATTATTTTCGCACCATGAACAAAACAAAAGAGCAGATCAAACAACATATTCAAGCCTTGGAGCCACAAGCCCAATTGAGGCTCCTTGTTCCCTCCCAAACAAACACGAAAGAGGACTGGCGGCTGTATGTGTTGACTGACGGTAAAATTGATCTGACCAAGGAAAAGCAGTTGCTGGATGCCTGTTACAAGATAGAACTGGAAACGGGGCAATCTGTCTCCATGTTTGTCTATTCCCGGAAAGACTGGCACAAACAGCTCAAAAACACACCCATCTATCAACAGGTGATGAAAAATGCCGAGGTTTTATAGATTCATTTAAGTTATTTCCTGTAGTTTGGTCCCAACGGCATATTTGAAAAAGGACAAAAATTGCTTACTACTGTTCAAGTATAGTTATGCCAGTCTTCCTTTTTTCAAAAAAGCCGTTTTCGCACAATTCAATATCAACCCTCGATATGTATTGGATTTTCTGGTGCTTATCGAGGGTTAATCAACACCGCAAGTTTCAAAAGCCCGGGAAGTCCCTGCCCAAAGCCCATCCGAGCCGGGGATCCCGGGCTTTCTTGCATGCCGTGTTCTTTTCTTAGGATAACCGTTTCATTCCTTGGCTTTGTTCTATTTATCAATTCTTTTCTTAGCCACATTTAAGCTGTTTTGAAGCCTTAAATCACAAAGCTCAAGGAAGACCACTATTCAATATTCAGGCTTTTTTTAGCCATAAATCCTGCCTTAAATTATACCATTTTAATTATAAAAATTAGCTCTTGGGATGCCGATGGATTAATGACAGCGTTAAATGCGAAGCAATCTTAACGCTAAGGTCATTAACCAATCGGTATAATCCTTTCAGCCATGCATTCCCATTTCGCGCAGGCAAAGCTGTTTCGGGATTGGCGCATTGGCAAAAGAGTTCGGCATAAACGCGCAGGGGAAGAGCATGGCTTTGTATCACATCAAAACACTTCATTTTTTATTAATTACTATTTGGGTCATTTTATATACTAGCTTTCGTCCACAAAAAAAATGAAAAGTTTTTGCGATGTGATGGGGTATGGAACGATGCCCTTCCCCTTAAGGCCTGTTTACCTGCCATTTTATATCCGCTTCCTTTTGCAAATCGCACCAAATCCCATTCAATAGGTGGCTTACGCGAAATAAAAATGCACCAAAATATGTCAATGCGGTACAAACAAAATCCCACTGGGAACAACTTGGGAAAAACTTCCCAAAAGCCTTCCCAACTTTGTGTCAGCATACCAAAAACGAAAAAATGTGATAGGACCTTATCCCGAATATCCTGCCAAAGACTTCAGAATATCGAGATTTGTTACTCCAGCAAAATTTTTAATCGTTTGTGATACTTTAAATTATAAAACAGAACGTGATGATTATATTAGAAATAGTATTAAAAATTTTGCCAACAACTTGGGCTGGTCAAAACCTGTTTGGTTTTGGCATGATCAAGTTGGGACTGAACGAGATTACCTATCTGCAATTTTCCTTGGGCATAGTTGCCTGCCTTACGCTTTATTACATGTTACTATTGGCCTATCTGGCTATAAAGAACAAAAGCAAAGTGCAAGAAAACAGTTTTGAGGAAGAAGCCGACAGACCAATGGTTGAAATCAAAGTCAAAGAACTCTCTTCCAATGACTACCCCATGGAAAGGGTCTGTCTGACGGAAAACGCATGGGAGAGTTTTATAGTCAAGCCCGATGAAGCACCCGATCCTTCAGGAATATCCATCGACAATTTCCAACGGCCATGCAAAATGGAAAACAGGGAGTTCGAGAAGGAACTGGCCTATGCCACCCGACAACCTGCACTTTCTTAATCACTAAAACATAACAACCATGAAACTATTACAAAACTACAAACACAAAATATTGTTGCTGGCCATGCTGGTGTACTGTTCAATGTACAATTTGATGGCACAATCGGCCGACGGGATCGACCAGGCCACCTCCGAGGTGGAATCCTATGTTGACCCTATCTCCAGCCTGATCATAGCCATCGGTGCCGTGGTCGGGCTGATCGGGGGCATCCGCGTCTATATCAAGTGGCAGAGCGGCGACCAGGATACCCAGAAGGCATTGATGGGCTGGTTCGGTGCCTGTCTGTTCCTCATATTGGTAGGCGTGGTGATACAGGCATTCTTCGGTTAATACCGATTGTTTAATGAATCCAGAGCCAAGTTCACAATGTTCCTTTGCTCTGTTCATTAATACATCGGCATTTGTTTACATCCCGTATTGCAGGGATTACCAGAACTATTTTCAATTTATGGAATAAAACATGAAGGGCAAGAAAACGTTTCGCATCAGCAAGGTAGACACCGACATCTATGTCAAAGGTTATTCGGGGGTACTGGTTTACAAAGCATTGTATGCCCTCTTGGTAGGCTTTGTCGGGTTTACGGTAGTCTACCTGTTGACAGGCCCTTACCCCGCGGTCCTTCTAACGGTTCCTGTTTTGTTTGTTGTGTTGGCACGATTAAGCAAGATTCAGAAAACATTGGGACCGGCAGGTTACGAAAAAAAGAAGATAGCCAAAAAACTGCCTGCTTTTGTAAGTATCCGGTTTACGGTTAAGAAACTGATAGAACGTCACCGATCAAATTAAAATTTCAGAAAGCATGAAGGTTAAAAGCATAGAGGAATGCATTCCCGTATTGGGTTTTGAGGACGATATCCTGATATCCCGTAACCTGGATATGACCGTGGGAATCAAGCTTCAATTGCCAGAGCTTTTTGCGTGCAGCGAGGAAAAACTCTATGCCCTGCACGATACTTTCAAAAGGATTATGGCAATGCTGCCTGCAGGTACACTTTTGCACCGACAGGATTATTTTCTGGAACAACTTTTTGTAGACGAAAGCCTGGATGTTGAAGGTAAAAAAATGCAAGAATCGTTTCTGACCCAATCTTATCTTAAACATTTTAACGGTAGAAGCCACCTGAAACACGAAGGCTATCTTTTTATCTCGGTTCTGAACACGGGTTTGATGAAGAACTTTCTGGGCAGCAGCCTGATCAATCCGTCGGGCAAGAAAAAAAAAGCCGGGGGACAAAGGGAGAAGCTGGAAGAAACCCGGGACAATGTGACGGAACAGCTCCGCCAGGGAGGAATAAACAGCTCAAGACTTGATAGGAAAAAACTTGTTGTCCTGATGGAGCGCTACCTGTCCATGAACTTTGATGCAAAAGCCCCGGTGTTGGGCAGCCTGGATTTTCGTGACCACCTGAAGGCCACCGACTCTTTTGTGGAGATATACGGGCTCAACAACTACGACAATGTACCCGAGGAGGTAAAACCGATAAGCGCCCAGCCCATGACAGGATTGCCCGTGTCCATGATCTATCCGGTGACCTACGGGCTACCGTTTTCCCATATCACCAACTGCTTCCTATACATGGGTAACCAAACAGAAATTAAAAGCTATCTGGCAAGCAGTCAAAAGAAAATCTATTCCCTGTCGAAATTCTCGGCAGAAAACAAGCTTAACGCCAAACTGATCCAATCGTTTTTGGAAGCGGTTGGGGAAGGGGGACAGCCGATTGTGCAGATGCATTTTAACCTGATGCTCTTTGATGAATCATTGGCCGGATTAAAAAAGAAAAGAAGCGAAACAGGAACAGGATTTTCAAAAATGAACTGCCTGCCTTATCGCCATTCATTTGATGCACCTTTGATGTACTGGGCAAACATGCCGGGCAGCACCCAACTGCCTGAAACGGAACCCATGTTGATGCAGGCACCCGAGGCCTGTTGTTTCCTGAATTTTGAGGGGGAGGTACAAAACAGCAGCTCCGACTTTGTGGTTCATTTTTCCGACAGGCAAAGCGGTTGCCCCGTTAAAGTGGATATCTCCGACGAACCCATGGAAAAGCACTGGATCCACAACCGCAACAAAGTGGTCATCGGTGGTTCGGGTTCAGGCAAGTCCTTTTTTACCAATCACTTATTGAGGCATTATGCGGAGAGCAACAACTGCCATACCGTGTTGTTGGATGTGGGCAGGAGTTACGAGATGCTGGTCAAATACCTTAGCGAGTACCTGAAAGACAAAGGAGGTGCCATGCTGGTAGAGTTTACCGAGGACAACCCCATCTCCTTTAACCCTTTTGTATTAAGCGGGGAACTGCTCACCACGGAATGTAAACAGACCATTCTGTCGGTATTATATACCATCTACAAACCCGATCTGAACGAGGTGGACAAAGATGTGATTGCCCAGTCATTGACCGCTTTCTACAAAAAGAAAAGGGAACGGTACAGCTTTAACGCCTATTTCGAGTTTGTGCAGGAATGGATACCCGACCTGGTCAAAGAGAAGGGGCTGTTTTTTAATGCGGGTGAGTTTTTCTTTATCCTCGGCAAGTATTACAGGGGAGGTGAATACGACTATCTACTAAACAGGGATATGGATACCGATGAGTTCTTTAAATGTCCTTTTATCGTGTTCGAGCTGGACAACATCAAAGACCACCCTATAATATTTCCGGTGGCCACGCTGATCATCATCGACATTTTTATGCAGAAGATGCGCACACTGAAGGGCACACGAAAGGTCATCTGTATCGAGGAAGCCTGGAAAGCCATTGCCACGCCACAGATGGCGGACTATATCAAATACTTTTTCAAGACCATAAGGAAGTTCTTTGGGGAAGCCATGGTGGTCACCCAGGAGATTGACGACGTGATATCCAGCCCCATCATCAGGGATGCCATCATCAACAATGCCGATACCAAGATACTGTTGGACATGCGCAAGTTCGCCAACAAGTTCGATAAAATCAGCGGGGTATTGGGATTGACCAAGTTTCAGGAAGAGCAGATCCTTTCCGTCAACAGGAACCTGCCCACGGGGCGCAAGCTCAAGGAGTGTTTTATCGGTATGGGTGCCTATTCCAGGGTGTTTGCCCTTGAGGTCAGCAAGCAGGAGTATTACTGCTACACCTCTGAGGAAAAGGAAAAACAGGAACTGCTCTCCCAAATCGGTGACTACGGATCATTTATTCAACTCTTAAACCGGCTTGGCCGGAGCATATAATTTAATCACGTCCAAAAAGATTTAACTAAAAAAATTGCAGTGATGAAAAGACTTTCAATAATACTTTTTACGATTGTTATGATAACAACGGCTCAGACACAAGCCCAAACCCCCGTTTCGGATGTGGGCGCAGGTATTCAGCGCGAAGCCTTGTGGACACAGGAAAAGGGCATACTTAGTAAGATGAACTGGTATAACCTTCTGATCCGTGCCTTAAACGGGGACATCAAGGAACTGACTGCCGAGATGCTGGGCATCGACCAACAGATTTTGGATGCGGTGGAGAATGTGTCGGGACTGATCAAGGACTACAAGCGCATTAAGGAAACCAGGGATATGCTGGGCAAGATATTGGATATCTATACCCAAAAAGTCCCCCAGCTGATCCAGGACCATAATTTCACGCCCCGTCAGGCGGCAGCCATCCTGCAGGCGTTCGATATTATCCTGACCGATAGCCGCGACCTGGTGACCGGGGTGCTGAATACCATCACCATAGACAAGGCTTTTATCATGGACGACAAAGCGCGCTACGATGTCATCAACGGGGTATACCGTCAGGTGCACCGCCATTATGGTACCATCTGTTATCTCTACAACAAAATCCTGTACGCTTCCTATATGCGGAGCCATGCCAGGGGCGACCTGAAAAGCTTTGCCTTTTACTACAGCTTGTACGAATCCAATTAAATACACAGGTTATGAAGAAATCAATCATTATCTTATCGACTCTATTTTTCATCCTGTCAGCAGGTGTTGCCCAGAAACCTTTTGCCATCAAAAAGTGGAAAGGCAGATATCCCAGCATGAAGAATGATTACCCGCTGACCTTTGTGTGTTTCAAGGGCTGGCTGCCACCCGTACCGCATTTTTTTGCCCGGCTTTACCCCAGCCACTATTACTATTACCTAAACTCCTTTCCCGTATCCGATGGAACGGTGTATACGGATGTGACCGTCAAACATGCCCTGCGGACTTTTTTCAAAAACATAGATAAAAAGGCTTTAAAAGAAAGTATGGAGCAGGTAAGCGGCATCAAACTGAACCAAGAGGATCAGCATACCATAGAATCCTTTCTTAAAAACAGCAGGGTTGTGGTTCTGGACGATGTGTTTGATGTGGGGGCAAGCTTTGCAAAAGCCAGGGCAGCATTGGACAGGTTGGGGGCAAACCAGCTGAATGCCGATATGATCAATGTATTTGAACGGGAGCTAAACCACCTAATGAAATCTTATGTGATGCTTAACCTGATGGATGCCAAACAGGGCCATAAGTTAAAGTCCATGGAAGAAATAAGGTCTTCGTTGAAGAAACTGACGGGAAGCATCCATTACTGTGCCCAAAAGATAAACTACTATCAGTCCATGCAAAGCCAGTCGGTTTACCACCTGTCCTTTTTGGGCAATTCAAGATTTTAGCAACAACTAAAACTATGTAACCATGAATATCGAAAATTTCTATGCTTTTACGGATACTTTGATACAAGCCGGCATCGACCATGCCCGTTTATTGGTGGATATGGCACGGGCCATCGGTGGAATTGCGGCCTTTCTGTTTATTGCCAAGCGCATCTTTGAACAGTTGATAGCGGATAATCCCATTATGATATTGCCGTTGCTCAGACCTTTTGCTTTGGTGCTGGTCATCACCTTCTGGGGGCCGTTCGTTCAGTTGTTGATGGTGCCCACACAAGGGTTAACCTCCCTTTCAAGCGAGATATACAGCAACAGACAGGAGCAGGTATCCGAACGCCTGGAGGAAAAACAGGATGCCATCCTGTTAAACGACCTGCCCGCTTTTTATGAAAACGAAGAGAAAGAAGCTGATTTATGGGACAAGGGAATCAATGTCTTGCTGACCTCCTATAACATCATCAGCGGGCGGGCACTTAGGAACCAGATCAATTTTTACCTGATGGACGGCATACGCCAGCTGACCGAGGTGGTCTTTGAGGTGGTGGTTTACCTGATCGCCTTTCTGAGAACCGTCTTTTGCGTTTTGCTGATCATCTTTGGGCCACTGGTTTTTGCCATATCCATCTTTGACGGTTTCGAGGACAGTTACCTGCAGTGGATTGCACGTTTTATCAATGTCAACCTCTATCTGCCGATAGCCATGATTATCCTGTCTTTGACACAGCACCTGCTGGTCTATGTCCTGGATGCGGAAATCTCTATGATGAACCAAATTAGTTTCTATGAGCCCTCACTCTTTTTTGTGTCCAACCTGGTGGTGCCGATCTGTGGTATCTGCGGACTGGTCATGGTGCCCAAGATAGCTTCATGGATCGTCAATGCTTCGGGTACAAGTACTGGTGGAGGAAGAATGCTCAGAACAGCGGCCATGATGGCTATCAGCAAAGGTGCCCTAAAGTAACCCGAGGCGGGTAGCCGATAATTGATTTACATGGCGCAAAATTTACATTAACAAATGATTATGAAACAACTTATTAATATACAGCGCCAATTCAGGTTTACGGTTTATGTACTGGTTCTTACGACCTGTTTGTCTATTGGAGGTGGGGTATACACCTATATTTCATCTTTGCAGCTGGTCAAGGCATCCAGGCAAAAAATTTATGTCTTGGACAACGGACAGTCCTTGCTGTTGGCGTTGCGTTCCGATATTTCGGAGAACAGGGATGCCGAAGCCAAGAACCATGTCAAACGCTTTCACGAACTGTTCTTTACCCTGGAACCCGATAAGGATTACATCGAAAACAATATCCGTGAAGCTTTGTACCTGGCCGACAACAGTGCCATGAAACAGTACCGCACCTTTAAAGAAAGCAACCTCTACAACCGTGTTATCGCATCGGATATCAGCATGACATTGATAACAGATTCGGTGAGGGTGGATTTTTCTTCCTACCCTTATGCGTTTAGCTATTACGGCAAACAAAAGATCGTCCGAAAGTCCAATACCACCATCAGGAACCTGCATTCCTCGGGACAGCTCAGGAACATCTCCAGGACCGATAACAATACCCACGGCTTTCTGATAGAAGCCTGGATCATCAACGACAACAGCGATATCAAAACGGTACGCAGAAGTAATTACTAATCCACTAATCCCAAGATAATGAAGGAAAAGATAAAACAATGGTTGCTCAGGGCCGACGAAAAAGACAAAGGGCTGAGCAAGAAAAAAAGGCAGGTTAAATGGATTGGCATATTGACCCTTCTGTTTGTACTCTATGTTATTACCTTTTTAAAGCCAGGTCAACCCGATATCGGATATACTAAAATCAGGCAGCCCGGGAAAGGAAGCATTTCGGAAAGCGACAGCCTGGATAATAACAGAAGCCCCTTTGAGCTTCCGGTAGATTCATTTGAACAACTCTTAAATGCTCAGATTCATGATGAAGTTAATTAAGGAAAACAAAAGCCTGTTTGTACTCCCCCTGTTACCTGTTCCTTTTCTGATATTGATATTTTATGTGATGGGTGGGGGTACAGGAAGCCAGAACATGATTGAAGCCGATAAGATAAAAGGGGCCAACTATCAACTGCCTGAAGCCGACCGCAATATCGATATCATGGACAAGCGGGAGGCCTACCGCCAGATGGAGACACAGGAGCCCATTCGGGAGGTCAAGCTGGATGTGGATACGGTTTCGGCAAGGACACTGGCGCATAAAATCAAAGATGTGCCCCGGAAGAACGTTAACGAAGTGCTGATGGATCATGTTAAAAAACAAGAGAAAGCAGCCAGGGAAGCGATGGAACCAAAGCCGGCCAAAGGGAACAAAACCCATACCAAAGAAAATCATCAAACAACTGGACAACGTGAAAATAGGGAAAAACCTAGCTCCAATCATTATCAAAAAAAGAGGACGGACAATAAAGGCACCTCTAATAAAAAGAAGGCATCTTATGCCGGATATCCCGATGTTATGGACATTGAGGGACTGGAGGGCATGTTTGGCGAACATGAGAAACTGATCCTGCACAACGATTCCCTGACCAGACAGGTGCAGCGATTACAACAGCTGCAACTCCAAATGCGGAAAAAGCAGCAACAGAGAGAAGAATATCATCAGGTGACCCCCAAGGTCAACAAGGGTTTTAGAGCTGTCAGAAATCATCCAACCTTAATCAAAGCACAGATCATAGAAGATTTCAAAGTGATGTCGGGCAACCGGGTCATGATGCGTTTGCTGAGCGATGTACAGATTAAAGGAAAGACCATCAAAGCCAATACCATCATTTACGGCATTTGCAAAACCGACAATGAACGATTACAAGTCTATGTCAATAGCATACAGGGCAAAGGGGAATACCTATCGGTTAGCCTGAATGCCTACGACCTGGACGGGATACGGGGACTATATGTTCCCGATAATGTGGCCAGGAAAGTATATAAAGACATGGCAGGTGGCATGAACGCTTCGGTTATGTTGCAAGCCCAGGGCAATCCATTGGCCTACATGGGCATGGATGCCGCCAACGATATCACCAAATCCATGTTTAAAAGGGTACGACTTAAAAAAGTATACCTCCGAAAAAACACCGTTCTGATCCTCAAAAACGACTAATCGGTTCAGCCTGTCCCGTCATACGGGAACCGAAGCGAATAATCGACGCGGTCGAAGCGAATTACTGATTCACAAAACTTATTAATAATACATCCATGAAAACACTATCCATTTTATTCATATCGATCTTCTTTTTTCTTTCGGCAGCAGCCAATCATATTTCGGTCAACGAAAACAAAGTGGTACATATAGTCTGTCCCAAAGCTGTCAGTTATGTCCAGGTGGGAAACGGTGAAAAACTCATAGCGGAAACGCTGAGTGATTATCCCAATATCGTCAGGGTAAAAGCTAGCAATGTTTTTAAAGATACTACTTCATTATCCTTAGTCTGTGATGGTAAGCTTTACACGTTTGATGTGGGCTATCAAAAGGATTGTCCTTTGCAATACAAACTGAGCAGTTTTAAAGGTCAGCCGATACTTGATATTTACGGTACCTCTTTGCCCTTGGATAAAATCCTTGAAGGCATGAAACAGTTGGGACAACGTAAAATACGCAGAAGTATTGAAAAGGTAAATGCTCAACAAATCCAGTTTTCGTTAACCGATATCAAGGTAAAGCATAACCTCCTATTTGTGGAAATTCATATCAAAAACAACTCCAACATCATTTATATCACAGGAGTACCCACTTTTCTAATGCGCGACAAGAAACCGAAAAAGGCGGCCAATGTGCAGGAATACCTGATTGAACCGGAACATGCCTCGCATGGGGAATTGTCGATTGTACCCAACGATGAAGCAACAATCGTTATGGTCTTTAAAACTTTCACGATACCCAAACACAAAGAAGTGGAGGTAAGCCTGAAAGAAATCACCAATGGATATACCGGAAGGGACTTGAAGTTGAATTTCTCCAACAAACCCATTGTTAGGGCAAAAAGCCTTTAGTATCCAACAGTATTCATAAACAAGTATTAATCAAAGTTATGTCACATCAGGAAGGAACACAGTTGATACGCCTTCACGAAGCATTCCGCTTTGCGAGTTACCTGCTGCTTTTTGTGTCATTGTACGTCACCTGTCTGGATTACTTTGTGGCAAGGGACTTTTATCTGAAAGGGCTGGATTTCCTGTTTGAGAGATTAAATGCTCTGACCTTTTTGTCTGACACCGTTTATTCGAAGCTTACGACATTGCTGATCCTGCTTGTCACCTGTATGGGCACCAAAGCCCAGAAAAAGCCAAAACTCAATGTTTCCAAAATAGTCTTACAAATTGTCATTGGACTAATGCTCTATTGGGCAAGCCTGTTATTGTATCCACAATATACCTTGGTATATATGCTTATCTCGGTTTTGTCCTTTGTGCTTATCAATGTGGGTTTTGACAACGTATCCAAAATCATAAATGTCAACCTGATGAAGGATCGTTTTAACGAGGGAAACGAAAGTTTTGTCCAGGAGGAGGAACGCATCGAGAACAGGTGGTCGGTTAATATCAAAACGCAGTACCGGAACCAGAAAAAGAACAGGGCGGGCTGGATAAATGTTGTCAACCCGTTTAGGGCAAGCATGGTCATCGGTACGCCGGGTTCCGGTAAATCCTTTGGGGTGGTGCAACCTTTTATCCGACAGCATCTGAAAAAGGGATTTACCATGTGCGTGTACGATTTTAAGTTTCCCGACCTGTCACAGCTATGTTATAACCGCTATCTCAAAGAAAGGGAAAAGGGGATTCTTCCTAAAAACACACAGTTTAATGTCATCAACCTGGACGATGTAAGGTTCAGCCAGCGTTGCAATCCGCTATTGCCCGAACTGATGGACAGTCCCGTGGATGCTTTTGAGGCTTCCCGAACAATATTGTATAACCTGAACCGAACCTGGATCAGGAAACAAGGCGAGTTCTTTTCTGAATCGGCGGTTACCTTTCTGGCAGCGGTGATTTGGTTTCTCAAAAGATATGATGGAGGCAGGTTTTGCACGCTTCCCCATGCCATCGAAATGCTGCAGCTGGACTATGACGACCTGTTTGAGGTCATGGAGACGGAACAGGATGTGGTCAATATCATCAACCCTTTTATCAATGCCCATCAGCGGGGAGCCAACGAACAGTTGGAAGGTCAGCTGGGTAGCCTGAAAATTGCTATCTCGAAAATCATCACTCCCGAAATCTATTGGATATGCTCGGGCAACGATTTTTCACTGGATATCAACAATCCCAAATCCCCCAAGGTATTGTGCCTGGCCAACAATCCGTTGCGGATAGAGGTGTACGGGGCTGTATTGTCATTGTTTATCACCCGTATGCTCAAAATCATGAACAAAAAAGGGCAACACCCTTCATCACTGATTTTCGACGAGCTGCCGACCATCTATTTCAGGGGACTGGATACCCTGATAGCCACGGCACGAAGCAACAAGATATCGACCTTGCTGGGTGTGCAGACCATCGACCAACTGATAAGGGACTATGGAAAGGAATCGGCCAACGCGGTCCTTACCAACATCGGAAACGTGTTCAGCGGCCAGGCAACAGGTGAAACGGCCCGATATATCCAAAGCAGGATGGGCAAGGTATTGCAGGAACGCCAATCGGTCAGTATCAACCGCAATACCCAATCTTCAACGGTATCTACCCAACTGGATTACCTGGTGCCCGAAGGTAAGATAGCCACCTTGCCGCAGGGTCATATGGTAGGTCAGGTGGCCGATAGTTTTTCGGATCAACTGAAGATTAAAAACTTCAATGCCCTGATAGATATAGATACGGGACAGGTAAGAAGGGAAGAAGGGAGGTTGCAGCCGATGCCCCAATATTACACTTTCAAGAACAAGGAAAGATACCTGGAAGATCGCAGGACAGAAATATACAACGATATACAATCCATCTGCGGAAAACGGATCCGTTCGCATGGGTAATACTGATGATACATCAATGTTTAACTCAAAATCAAATGTCATGGAACAAAAAACGCGTTACAAACTGGACGAGGTGCCCCTCGAAAAACTGGAAAAGGTAGGCATCAAAAAAGATTTCATCCAAAAGATGGAACAAAAAGAGCTCAACGATTTTCTGAACGGTTTCCGTTCGCAGAAGCTTTACACGGTCAATGCCAATATTAACGGCGAGAACTATAAGATACCTGCCAAGATACGCCTGCAGAAGGAAGAGGGTGAGATGAAAGTAAGAATGCACCCTATCCAGCGCCTTCATATACCGGATAGTTACATGGGGCATACCTTTACCGAGGAAGAGAAAAAATCCCTGCTCAAAGACCGCAATATCGGAAAGGCCATCGAGCTGCAGGATTTCAACGGCAAGAAGGATAAATACTATATCGGTATCGATGCCAAAACCAACGAGGTTATCCCGCTTAAGCAAAGGAATATACAGGTCAACGATACCATCAAAGGGGTAACCTTGAGCGCATCCCAAAAAGAGAAACTCCTAAACGGGGAGAAGATCCAGCTTAAAGGAATGACCGGAAGAAACGATAAGGTCTTCTCTGCCACATTGCAGGTTGACCCTGCCGCAAGGAATATCGGTTTTACAAATTTCAAGCAGGAAAAGGCGCCGGCCCAAAAGCAGACGCAGTCCGAAACCCAAAAACAAGGCAAAGGGGTAAAGGTATAGTTTAAATATACTTTAAGCGATTTTTCAAAGGAAAGGGACCCGTTCCCTTTTCCTTTTTCCGTCTCCATATCCGGTAAAATATCTTATTGGTTACTTCTCAATTTTTAAAAATGCAAGATGTGTTTTTTTATATAAAAAACGGGTTCTTGCCCTACGGGGTTCCAAAAAACAAAATAGCTGACTGTTCAATAACGTGCATCCATGAGACCAAAAAAAGAAAATAAATCAAAGCACACTGCCCAGATTAATGTATGGATGACACAGGAGGATAGAACCAAAATCATGGAACATTACAAAAAGGAAAGGTTTTCCACCTTTAGTGAATTTGTCCGTTTCCATCTGCTCAAAAAAAGGGAGGTAAAGATTATTCAGATTGACAAGGATTTTAAAACCATATTCAAATCACTGGATTATGAACTGGCAAAACTGGGCAGCAATATGAACCAGATAGCCCACCAGCTCAATGCTTACAATACCTATATGTTGGGAGAAACAGACAAAATTAGGTTAGAGGAATCTTATGAGCTCCTGAAACTTTGCAGGAAAGCCTTGGAGAAACACTTAAAGCTACTGAACTTATAAATTATGGGAGAATGGTTATTGTTTTGCACCAGGCCGAAGATACCTTGGCAGCCTTTAAATACAACGAAAAAAAAGTGGAGCAGAAACATGCCAAATTTTTCCATAGCAGAAACACCAACGCCGCCAACGCTTTTGTCTACTCAAAAGATTTTAGGTTTCAGTTATTGAAGAATATTGAGGACAAGAACCTTAGGGTCAAAAACAAATGCCTGCATATTTCTGTTAATCCAACAAAAGGTGACCTGCTAAAAATGACCGGGAACGACCTTCGGAATGAAATGGACAGGCTGATGAAAAGATTGGGTTATGAAAATCAACCTTATTTTATTTATAAACATGAGGATATAGAACGAACCCATTTTCATATTGTAAGCACCCGAATAGATGTAAATACACTCAAAAAAATCAGTGACAGCAACGAAAAACGAAAGGTCAATAGCTTTATCCAAGAGTTGGCGCAAAAATATCACCTGGACAATACCCAAAAGAAAAACGATTCGGTTAACCTGATACCCAATGCACAAAGTCCCGACTTGATGGCATCGGTACAGGAGGTCTTTAAAATACTGAACAGCTCAAACATATCATCAGCACAGGAATATAAAGATATTCTGAAAGCGTTTAATCTTGAGCTTTACGAAAGCGGGAAAGGAAAGGTTGTATTGGTAAAAGATAAGGAAGGAAATTCCTTACGGCATTCCATCAAAGTATCTGATTTTAAAGAAAGACCAGACTTGGATTTTTCCGACAAACCACAAATTGAAAAGAATCAAGAACTTCAAAAAACGCTACAGGATAAAACAAAGCAGGTACTTAAGGAACTGATTCAAGAATATAGATTCTTTACCGAACAGGAACTTCGGAAAACTTTTCTGAGAAACAACCTTATCCCTTATCAAGTCTCCAAGAACGGAAACTACAATATCTTTTCTCCCAATGACAAAACCGTTGTGGATGCACAGTTCCTGATTAAGAAATATAGTATACGATTAAAGGGTTTTGTTTTAAGCAATGACGGGTTTTATGCAATTGTCAGGGATTATACAGACCAATTGCTAACCAATAACAGAAACCTGGTTGAAGCCCTCTTAGACAAGGAGAAATCAATAATCAACAACGATTCGAAAAACAACAAGATCAGCTTAAAAGCGCTTGATTTAAGCATAAGCGAGGAGTATAATATTGTATCAAAGCTTGACAAGAACGCCAAAAACGAGCTTAAAAAAGCACTGGAATCGCATTTCGAATACCTGTTAAACCGGGCTGTCAACAGTCCTCAAAAGCAGCAAACCCATGAGTTTCATCAAATGCAAAACATAAGCCTAATGGAAAGGATCAACCGACAGTTTTTGTTCGAGCTGATGAACTATTGGCGCAAAGGAAATTACCGGCAAAGGTATGATAGGAGTAAGAGAAAGCGGCTTAACAAGTCAAAAGGTAAACAAATTAGATACTAGGGTTTTATACTTTGAATATAATATTCTAAATTCGCATAATTTTCTAAAATTCAGTTATGTCGGGTTGTTTTGTTTTGCAAGATAGCCTGGCATTTTTTGTTTCTGCAAATGCTTATATCCAATAAAGCTTTGGGACTACTAGTTCTTCTTTTGGTTACCGTCCCGTCCATGGTTTACCGCAATTTATTCATCGCAAAAAGAAATAGTAAAGGGGCGGTTGCACTGTCCTTCGAATTTGTTCATTCCGAAAATACGGAATGACATAAACCCCTTGACTTATTTCTTTTCTGCTCAATGTAGCCTGCCATAAACCAATGGCGGGCCACATGCCAAAATAAATCCGCAGGGCAGCGGTGTTACTTATGAAAGCTTCAAAATCGGTTTATGAGATTATCAACGAAAGAATTATCGAGGAATTTGAAAACGGTATAGTTCCCTGGCGCAAACCATGGAAAAACTTTGATGGAAGTGGCGATTTTGTTCCACCGCAGAACTTTATATCAAGGATTCCTTATAAGGGAATCAACTTTGTGTTGTTGCTGAACAGGTTCGAGCAACCATATTATTTAACGTTCAACCAAATTAAATCCTTGGGAGGCAAAATTATTAAAGGCGAAAAGAGTTTTCCTGTGGTGTTCTGGAAACCTGTCGACCATGAGATAAAAGATAAGGATGGCAACATCGAGTTAGACAGAACGTATATCTTCAGGTATTACAAGGTGTTTAATATCACCCAGACCACCGGAATAGATTATGAACCTGTGGGTCTTGTAGAAAATATAGACGAACTTAAATTTGATAGGATTCAAAGAGCGGAAGACATCATAAAAGGATATAAGGATGGTCCCAGAATATTCTATGGAGGAAACGATGCATATTATTATCCGGCCACTGACCAGATTCATATTCCGGAACCAAAGTGTTTTGATAACCCAGAATCGTTTTTTAGCGTACTTTTCCACGAGGCGAGCCACAGCGTAGGGCATCCGTCAAGGTTAAACCGCAAAGGCATTGCAGAGGTCAATCACAGTGATGATCATGAATTGAGTTACGAGGAATTAATAGCAGAATTCTCGGCATCTTACTTATGTGGACATTGTGGCATTCATGAAACTACTATCAAAGAAAATGTTGCCTATATCCATAACTGGCTGTCAGTCCTTAATGAGCATGAAAAGTGGATTGTGAATGCGGCTAGTGCAGGGCAGAAGTCGTCGGAGTATATATTGGGGGTGTGAGCTCCTTTTAAACCTAAAAAAAGGTATAAATTATGATTTGTATCATTATGAAAACGCTTTTAGTTCACACTTAGTTTTTTAAAAAACTGTCTCAGGATAATATGGTAAAGAAGATATCTTAAGCACTTAGTTTTGGGAGGATGTCAATTTGAACGTGATGCCTCTATGCCGTAGTCTACTTGCTACTGCAGTTCGTTATCGGATTGGTATGTCTGGCTCGCCTCGCTAACTTTGTGATATCTCAGTCTACCATACCGAAATAAAAGAATAATCTAAATTAGAGTTTTTTTATATGTTGATAACTGTCAGAATATAAGTGATATTGTTAGTTCTGATCCTACTGTTACCACTATAATCTATAGCTCTTAGTCATATTATATTTATCTTTATCTAGATTTTTGAATTTTAGTAGAGGATATTCTACTTTACAACATTGCATTAAATATTTTCTATTTGATGTTAATTTGAGATGTATTGGTTTTAGTCGATTTGCATGACCAAAACTAATTTATTAGTAAAACTATATATGGTAATAGGCAAAGAAAGAAAGTGATGAAACAAGTAAAATCCATAAAGTAAAATCTAAAATATTTTAACCAAACTAAGAGATTCACTTTTGCCAAAGTTGATTTCAGGGGAGGTAGGAGTTAAATAACATCAAACTAACAATCAATTATGAGCAACATTAACTTTTTTCAAGGACAAAATGATTTATTATCAGAATTCGAATCTGGCGACAGTTTCGATAGAAGCGCTCTCAATAGTATAAAAGAAAAACTTAATGAGCTCTTCAATTTAAAAAATATTCATTTTCTAATTGGTTCTGGGACTAGTTGTCCTGCTATTCCCAATATGAAAGGATTAGCTGAAAAAGTGGATGAAAAAGTTGAATGGATTAGTAAAGCAGAACGAGTAATAAAAGAAGAGTATTTACATATTAAGAAGAGAGTTAAAGATAGTAGTAACCTTGAGGATATACTAGGAATTTTATATTCACATAAAATTTACCTTGATAACAGTAAAGTTTTTGATAAGATAAGAATATGCGATAGACTTATCGAAGCTATGGAATCTGAGATATTTAATAACATTAATGTCTCTGAAAAGGATGCTCATTACAATCAGACGCTCAATGTTTACCAAAACTTCTATCGTAGACTTGCGTTAAGAAATAAGGATTTATCAAGGCTAAATATTTTTACAACCAATAATGACTTATTTAATGAAACTGCATTAGATAGTTTAAATATCAATTACATAAATGGGTTTGGAGGAGGTTTGAATAAGTTTTTTAATCCAGCTTTTTTCAATTATACCTTTTCTAAGCGAATGGATACAAGTATAGGTAAATTTGAACCTGTTGAAAATATGGTTTACCTGTATAAAATTCATGGTTCAATAAATTGGATTGAAGATAATCAGAATTCAAATACTTATTTCAAGATAAAGGAGATAAATAATCCAGATAGAAAAAACAATAATGTTTTAATTTACCCAACGCCTACCAAGCAAAATAAAAGTTTGGGAAGTCCTTATGTTGAGCTATTCCGTGAGTTTCAGAGGAAATTGTTGGAGCCGCATAGTGTATTGTTCGTCATCGGATATAGTTTTAGTGATGAGCACATCAATAATGTTATATACCAGGCTTTAGCAACAAACTCCACAATTAGTGTAGTAGTATTAAATGATATTGAGGACAAGGCAATTACCAAAATTGAAGATAATAGGATTTACCGTATTTATGGTGAGGTTGAACGAGAAGAAAGTTCAGGAAAAAAGTATTCACAACCTATTCATTATTTCAATTTTATAGTAGATGAATTACTACCCAATATTGACACAACAAAAGCGGAAGATTCTTTAACCGAATTTATACAGTTTTACCATAAAAACTTATCAAAATGAAAATTGGAAAGGTTATTTCGGTAGAATACGATAAGTTTAGAGTAAAATTATTTCACGAAACGAGAAACTCCACTGTTAATTTAAATGGTCAGGTGTATTATTTTGGAAATATAGGCAGTTACTTAAAGACCATTAATCCAACTGGTGACAACATTATTTGTGAAGTTATTGCTGTTCTTGACAATAATTTGGATAGTAAAGTATTCTCGAATTATAATCTAGATAGCTCAAGAGAGTTAGTAATTAAACCCATAGGAACTCTTACTAAAGGAAATGATTTCAATATGGGGGTTGGTATATTTCCGTCAATATATAGTGATGTTAGTATTGTAACAATAGAGGATATAAAAGCAATCTTATCTCCAGTTAACAGTCTAAAAGAAGAAATACAGGGAGGAGTACATCAAGAAGTTGAGATTGGTAAAAGCAAGAACATGATTAACTATAAAATCAATCTCAATATTAATAAGTTATTTAATATTCATACAGCTGTATTAGGCAATAGTGGTAGTGGCAAATCAAATACGATTGCTCATATATTGCAAGAAGTGTATAGAAAAGAAGCTAATCATGCAAATGGTGCTAAAACTATTCTATTTGATGTCAATGGAGAATACCATAGAGCTTTTTATGGTGGGCTATTTGAAGAGATTGGAACTTCATTTCTTAAACCAAATACAAATGCAGATTCGCATGGTTCATTTTTACTTCCCTATTATTTAATGAATTTGGATGAATGGTTAGCGTTTCTAATGGCATCAGAAAGAACTCAGAAGCCTTTCTGGGAACGGGTATTACAGGAATGTTTTAAATTTTACAAAATTTTCAATCCTGACGAAGGAACAAAGGAGACAAAAAAATTTGTTAATTACATTAAATGGAAAGTTCGCAATATCTTATTAAATATTTTATCACAGGTTGATAGCGATACAACAAAAATGACCGCTGCTAAAGGAGCTATTACTCAGATTAAGAAAACTTATACAGATTTTAATGGAGAAATAGACGAAGAATTGCATAACGACCTTATGAACTTCTTGGAGACGTGTAATGACCTATGTCTTATAAGCTTTGGTAGCAACAATGATTCTCTTTCTCATGCACTACCGAATTTCATAAAAGGTGAGACAGATAAGTTTGTTAGTGTTTCACCAAGAAGGGAAAGAGGGAATATAGTTGGATATGACACCGAAGTAATAGATACTCATGACGAAACTGTATTTAAACAAATAGATGAAATTCTTGCTATACAAACAGATAGTGAAAGATTAAGACCTGGAGAATATTTCGATTATAATTTCTTGCAAACTGCAGTAGATATAGTTCTTTTGGAAGAAGAAGCAAGAGGTAATGGAAGAATTCGAGAATTTACATCAACAGTGTTAAGTCGTTTAGATTATTTTCTTCATAACCCTGATTGTGATTTCATGAGGGATAATTCAACTGTATTCAAGGATAGTATAGAATATCTAGAAAATCATTTGGCAACAAAATTAGATAATGACTCTGATCAGTTGGTATTGATTGATTCGAGTGAGGTAGGTAATGATGTTTTGGAGTTAATGACTAGTGTAGTTAGTCGGATGATTTTTGAATTTAGGAAAAGTAAACGAGGTGATGACAGAAGAAAATCCCCGGTGCACTTGATTCTTGATGAAGCACATAGATATATAAAGAAGGATGCAGACTATATTTTGAAGGAGAATATATTTGAGCGCATTGCAAGAGAAGGGCGTAAGTTCTCTTTATACTTGCTTATTTCATCTCAGAGACCTTCTGAGTTATCCAGTACAGTATTATCTCAATGCGGTAACTATATAATTCACAGGATTCAGAACGAAGTAGATATGAAATATATTTATTCAGTATTACCATATTATTCAGATGATTATTCAACAAAAATTAAACAAGCTGTCCCAGGGGAGGCTTTAATTTTTGGCAATTGTGTTCCAATGCCACTACAAGTAAAAATAAATAGAGCTAATCCTGACCCAAACAGTGAGAATTGTAATATTAGTAATGAATGGTTTAAAATAAAGAAAGAGAAAGAAGAAGCTGTTGAAGAGAAAATTTAAAGTTTTTATAGAATGGAATTTGGATTAAAAGATGTTGTTTATTTAATAATGATGGCAGGAGGTATTCTAGCTTCTTTTTTGGGTACACGACATAAACTTAAAGAATATATTAGAGATAGGGCAGAAGGACTGCAAAAAGAAGTTCATCGTTTGGAGTTACAAATCTCTGATTTAAAAAAGAAGGACGAATTGCAACAGCAAGTAATTGATACAGTTGGGGATCAAATGAAAGAGTTAATCCCTGCAATACTTAGTGCATTAAAACAAAAAGAACAAGTAAATGAAAAATATTGAATATCAACGTTTGCTTGACCTTAAAGAGAAGATTGATAATAAAGAGGCAAGCCCCAAAGACCTTAAGGATTACATGCTTATCATGTATGAAAATGGGCATATTACAGAAAAACAATATAAGGACTTTATAAGTAATAAAAATACGGATGACTTAATTAAAGCCGCCATTACCATTGGAGGAGTTTTATTGGCTGCATGGTTAATTCAGAAGTTGTTTGAGTAAAGAATAAAACAATGAGCATACTAACCAGCATAGAAGAATTACTATCCGGAAAAAAGGTAGAGGGAAGCAGAATGGAGTTTAAGGAGGATTGGAACCCAACTACCATTATGCGAACAGTATGTGCTTTTGCCAATGATTTTGAGAATCAGGGAAGCGGATATATTATAGTTGGGGTAAAAGAAGAAAATGGCAAACCTGTTCGTCCAGTTTTGGGATTTAATCCTGATGCTTTGGAGAAAGTGGAGAAAGAAATGGTAGGTTATAGCAACCTTGTTCAACCAGGTTACATGCCACGTCTGTCATTGGAAGAAATTGATGGTAAACATGTATTGGTGATTTGGGTTCCTGCGGGTAGTAACCGTCCTTACAAAGTACCAGATGATGTTAAGGTAAAAAAGCATAAAACATACAACTTTCGTATTAGGGTGAATTCAAATACTGTTATTCCTAACGAAGAACAGGAATCTGAATTGATTCAACTTACCGCCAAGATACCTTTTGATGACAGGGTTAATACTCATGCCAGTGTCAATGATTTGGACTTTGGCCTGATGCGTGAGCACTTATATCAGACAAAAAGTAAATTGCACAGCGAAAGTGCCACAATGAAAGTAGAGGAGCTGGCAGAGGCCATGAATCTATGTCAGGGAGCCGAAGAGCATCGTTTTCCTAAAAATGTAGGATTGTTGATGTTTTCAGATAATCCTAAAAAGTTTTTTCCGGCAGTTCAGATTGATGTAGTTGAATTTCCCGAAGGTGCCGGAGCCAAGCAATTCGAAGAGAAGACCTTTGATGGTCCCATTCAGAAGCAGTTGACTGATGCACTATCTTACCTAAAAGCCAATGTAATTAAAGGAAAGGTGATTAAATATGCCGATAGAGCAGAAGCCGACCGGATTCAGAACTTTCCCTACGATGCACTTGAAGAAGCCCTGGCCAATGCTGTATATCATCGCAACTACGAACTCAGAGAACCCATTGAAGTAAGGGTTTTACCAACAGCTATAGAAATAATCAGTTACAATGGGGTTGATCCTTCTTTAAAGCAAACCGACTTTGAAAAAGGAAGAAGTATAAGAACCAGACGTTACCGCAACCGAAGGATAGGTGAATTTCTTAAAGAACTTGAACTGACCGAAGGTAGAGGAACCGGTCTACCAACCATTTACGGAGGTATGAAAAATAACGGCTCCCCAAAGCCTTTATTCGATACCGATGAACCTGATAGAAGATATTTTGTATGCGAACTGCCTATTCATCCTGATTTCTTGGAAGAAATTGAGCAAGATGAAGTTAATGAAGAAGGTGGGTCAATAGGTGGGGTAATAGGTGGGTCAATTGAATTAACGCCTCGACAATTGGATGTATTAAAATTAATTGAGCAAAATAATAAAATCTCAATAACCCAAATTGCTAAAGAGCTGAATATAAAAAGTAGTTCTGCTGTAGATAAACATGTTGAAGCCTTAAAGTCAAAAGGTGTTTTAGAAAGAAAAGAAGGAACCAGAGGTTATTGGCAGATTAACCCACCTAAGAAATAAGTATATTATGCTAATCGAAACTATCCTAACTGGCGAAACTTTAAAATCATTTATAACTGGGCTTCTGGTAAGCTTCGTAACTGATGGAGGAAAAAAACTACTTAAAAAGTTATCGGGAGATAACACGATGTCTGACAAGATTGAAAAAGCCTATGAGGAAGCAGTACGCAAATGGACCAAAAATGAAAGTACACGTAAATCTGAATTAATTCACCTCTCTAACCGCAAGGAACAGCTAGTTCAGGTCATACTTAGAAAGTCTTTAGATAAGGAGGTAGATAATAACATTAAATTACTGCTAGATCTTTTTAAAGAGGAACTAATGAAAAGTAATGCCTACTATCTGCTTATAGATTGTTATTTTGAACATTTTGTTAGTGAAAACATAATTTTAAATAAAAAAGTTGATTCTCTAATTAATGCACAAGAGCAGCTTAAAGCAATTGTTATTGACGCAATTAAAGAATTACGATTGAAGTCGCCCGAAAACTTCCTTCCATTATCAGAGACGACTTCTAAAACAAGTACTAATAGAAAAGCCCCTGGTTGTTTTTTAAAGCAAATCGATGGAGCAGAAGTATACATTCCGAGGAGCGCAACTGATCAAAAAGAATTAAATAATATTTCAATAAATACAGAGGGTAAGCAAAGGATAACTTTGCAAGATATTATTAAAGTAGAATCTCGCATAGTTCTACTAGGCAGTGCAGGAATGGGGAAATCTATCGAGCTAAAAGAAACCGCAATTGCTTTAGTTAAATCCGGGGAGTATTACCCTATTTTTATTTCACTCAATACATATACTTCAGAAGATTCAATAGAGGATATCTTACCTGACCATTGGACTGAAGTGCCACAAGATCAAATTGTACTATTCCTTGATGGTTTTGATGAAATTGAACCTTCGGAATTGAATAAGGCCAAAAGAAGAATAGCCAGTTTTTCAAAAAAGCATAAAGAAATTAAGATTGTATTAAGCTGCAGAACAAATTTTTATGACTTATCAATTAATACAGGCGAAGGAACGATAAGAGGATATAAGGAGTTTTTTCTGCAGGAACTTAGTGTTAAGGATGTTAAGGATTTTGTAGATCAACGGTATCCTTTTAACGGCGAGGAGTTTATATATACTATTTATTCTAATAAATTAGAAGACATTGCTTTTAACCCCTTTTTCTTACAGCTTATCTTAAAAAAATATGATCCCAATGTGCCTAAGCAGCAATTAAAAAGAACTGACTTGTTTAGAGATTTCATAGAATCCAGATTTAGTTGGGATAGTGTTCATTTCGAGGAAACGATGGAACTAAGGGATGAAAAGTATAAAGCATTATCATTGCTCAGAAAAATTTCATTAGCAATGGAGACTGCAGGAGTCCGCGTTATTGAGGAAAAAGATTTGAGAGAGTTGATAAGTGAAACAAATGAATTTAAACTAATCAAATATTGTACAGTATTCACAAAAGATGAAGCAACAGGCAACAGATGGAAATTCGAACATAATTATTTTCAAGAATTTTTGTGTGCAGAACTTTTATCGCAACAAGATTTTGAAACAGTAAAGTCGTTTATATCTCACAAGAAACTAGATAAAGTATTGCCTACTTGGTTTAATACGGTAGCACAATTAATAAGTATTCT
This sequence comes from Saccharicrinis sp. GN24d3, assembly GCF_052400645.1. Classification (NCBI taxonomy): domain Bacteria; kingdom Pseudomonadati; phylum Bacteroidota; class Bacteroidia; order Marinilabiliales; family Marinilabiliaceae; genus Saccharicrinis; species Saccharicrinis sp. GN24d3. Next base: position 50,875 of record NZ_JBQTGI010000020.1, on the reverse strand, counting down.
TAATTCCGAAGGAATACTTTTTAAGAAACTAATAAATTGGTTGGTACAAAATGATTCGGAAGTCCTTGTGAACGTTGAAAGGGAGAAATTGTCTCCTTCAATCAGGAAAGAAATATTTAAACAGATATTTGAATACTACAGAGGTAAAAAAATATGGATTGACTCCAATAAATTTAATGATACCAACTTAGCTTATTTTGGGCAGTCTAACGAATCAATAGATTATATTTTAAGCATAGCAATGGATTGCGATGAACCCCGAATTAACAGGATGAACGCACTTTATGTTATGCGAGGTTTTACATTAGATGAATATCCTTCTATTTCAACCATAAAAGAGAACCTTCTTTCTTTACTTGAAGAAAAAATTAATGATCATAATTTTGCTTACTCTGTTATTCGTACAATTACCAACTTTAAATTTAGAGATAGAACCTTTGAGTATAAAATCTTCGAATTAGTTAAGCATAAAAAGTCCAGAAATATACGTGCTGCAATGTATAGTTATCTCGCAGAAGGTGTTGATTTTGAAAAACATGTAAAATATTTCCTCGAAGGATATACTTTACTTAAAAAAGGACATCCGGAAAGAGGTCATGTAAGATTGATTGATGAAGACTTAAGTTTAAAAAGGGGCATTATGCTTTTTAAATCTCCTAAAGCTTTAAAAAATATAATAGCATATTGCATAGAACACAACTTTCTGGAACATTCAAGTGATAGTAAGGAATTATATGAGAGTATAATCTCAAATTGCGTTGATGCTTTTAACCAAGACCAATCTATCTACCATGATGTGTTTCAATTTATGAAGCATCATTCTAAACGATACCATTCTCTTCAGTTTAGTATAGTTCTTAGTTTTTTCACTCAAACGGGAACCAGAGACATGGCATTTTATTCTGTTTTGGATTCCTTTAATGAGGGAGAAGGTAAGTATACGTCATATATTCAACTTGCGGGTTTAATTACAGAAGCTGATTTTGTAACAGTGCTTACTAAAAAACTAGGCGATGATTTTATTAATAGGTTATATTGGGATATCTACAATATAAATGTTGACTTGGCAGAATCCTTTAAGGTAAAAGTTAAAGAACTGTCAGGTTATGAAATTCCAATTACTGAACGAATTGACTGGGATTCAGTAAATAGACAACGAGTTCAGGATTCTTTTAATCTTCTATTTGATTTTAGTGCATTCCAAATAGAAGTATTAAGAGTTTTTGGTGACAAAAACGTTTTAACGGAAGATGAGCTTTGGGAAGTAAGAAGAAACAACCGAAGGGTTGATTTAGAGGAGTTATATGTTGGTTCTGCATTGGATTTTATACGAGAATTCACCACACCTGTTGAAAAAACAGAAGTCAAAAGTTGGTTTCCTAAAAATGAAGGAGCCTATGAAAATATGGTTATAGGTGAATTATATCAATACATTAAAAATCACAAGAATTTAGAAGTTGAAAAGTATCAAATAGCTTTTATTAAGAATTGGTACGATAAGAATATAGAAACGGTAGATTTTACAAAGGCAATTACCCATAATGAAGACGGTAGCTTTACAATTAATGATTATTCATGCTACCTTACTTTTTTTATGTGTAAGTTCTCTTTTAACTGTAAAACAAATATTTTGCTCGATATGTTGTCCTTTACTCTTGGAGACACAATTGGTTTAGAAACTATTTCTTTGGATTATATCGTTGAAAATATTGAAGATAAGAGCCTTGTTGATAGCCGGATTATAGATAATCTAACAAAGCACACGCTTGATGACTTCTCAACTTATAAAGCGCATGTTGAGTATGCCTTAATAAATAATCTAGAGACTTGCTATGGAACTATAGTCGAAGACCTGGTGACAATGGAAGGGAAGTATTATCAGAAGAATAACATTGTTGATTTATTAATTAAATCCAATATTGATATTTCATTGCTTGAAAATTGCAGTTCTCGACTTGAGATTAATTTACGTCTTTATCTTTTAAGGAAGTTATTAACACTTAACAAGAAAGAGTTTGTAATTAATCATTTGTTGGAAATTGATTCAACTTCCTACAATATTGATGTTCAATGTGAAATTAACAAACTATTAATATCTACTGGGCAAATTGAAGGGTTAATCCGCTCAATTAATTGGATCAAGAAAACTAACCGTAATCCTTTTAGTCAAAATGGACAAAGCCTTACATATTACAAAGATATAGCAGTTTTGCCTCAATTTAAAGAATTGCTGGAATTATCTTATAACGAAAATATTAAGTGCGATCATGAGTTTGATAATCTCTTAAGGTTTGTTGTTGGCGGTCTTGAAGAACTTGCGCTGGTATCGCAATATAACTTTGAGGTAGTTATTGGATGTCTAGAAGATTTTATTACTACAAATAAAGAAACGTTTAAAAATGTAGAGTTTCTAAATATGTCAATTGAAGTTATTCGAAGAAAGTACTATGAAAAATTAGTAGTTAAACATGATATGCTTTCAGCAAAAGAAAAGATAAATGCACTAATAAATGAATGATTATTAAATTGTTAAATCCTGGATGTATTTAACCTTTGTCTATCTCGGTTTTAAATGAACCAATGATTTTGTAGAGGTCATGTATGATTACAAAATCTTCTTCCTCAACTCATTCATATCCTGACTGACTTTTTCGTTGATCACCTTAGAATAAATTTGGGTTGTTCTTATATTTTTATGACCCAACATTGAACTGATAGATTCAATTGGCACACCATTGGCCAGTGTTACAGTTGTGGCAAAGGTATGCCTGGCTATATGAAAGGTTAGTGTTTTGTCAATAGAGGCAATATCGGCAAGCTCTTTTAAATATGCGTTTAATTTTTGATTACTGAGGTGGGGGAGAACATGGTCTTCCGTTTTCTTTGCAGGATAAAATTTATATTTTTCGATGAGAGCTAATGCGTGTGGTAGCAAAGGAACATTTGAAGGGACTTTGGTTTTTTGGCGTTGGGTAATTATCCATAAGTTACCATCTATACCTTTTCTGATATTATCCATTGTTAGATTGGCAACATCAATGTATGCTAAGCCTGAATAACAAGAGAATACAAATAAATCCCTGACTATATCTAACCGAGGAATAGATATTTTAAGTTCCCTTAGTTTTTTCAATTCTTCTTTGGTCAGAAATTCTCTTTTTACTTCGACAAGGGAGGTCTTATATTTTGCAAAAGGGTCTTTATCCAGCCATTCGTTTTTAACTGCAATGTTGATTACTTTTTTGAAATTTTTGATGTATTTATAAGTCGTATTATTGTTGCACTTACGGACGGTTCTAAAATAATGTTCCAGATCCGTAATAAAAGAATACTTGATATGATTTAAAGCTATATCCTTTTGGATATACTGGTGGTGGATAAACTTTTTAATGTGATCAAGAGTTGTAACGTACCTTTGTATTGTTGCAGGTGAGTATGAAATTCCAGATAATTCTGATATTTGCTTGTTATGATATTCAAAAACTTCAATGAGTGTTTTTTTATTTTCCTCTATGCCAAGAAATCTTGATTTAAGTGTTTTTGCCGTAATGTGTTCGCCATTTTTTATCATCTGGGTATGATGTTCTAAAACTTGAGCTTTAAGAATATCTAAAAACTGATTGGTTTGAACTCCGCCCTTTTTTTTAGGGAATGCCTTGTTTAATTTACTGTCCCAGTTTGTTGGAATAATATATCTACCTGTAGCAATTTCGACCCTTTCCTGATCTACAACTAAGCGCATGTATATAGGAGCCTCACCGTGTTTGTTGGTTTTATTCTTTCTTATAAGATAATATATATTTAGTATTGAAAAAGAGCTCATATACTAACGATTTTGAATAGACAATGACCGATTTACTTTCGGATTATAAATAAATGCCTAAAAGAGTTCACCCAAGTTACGAAAAAATGAGTTGAATTCAAAATAAAATTCTAAAGTTAGTGTTGTTTAGTGTGTATTAATTCAGTTTGTTACAGTGTTTCTGGTGACCTAATTGGGAGTGGTGAATAGGTCACCGGAGAGTTCACGTTTCTAGTGGTTTTAAATGCATTTATTTGTACTGTGCAAAAACAAGAAAGCCTGTAAATCGTTTGATTTACAGACTTTTGGTGTAATTTGTGATTTACTCTGCGGAGAGGGGGGGATTCGAACCCCCGGTACCCTCACGGGTACACACGCTTTCCAGGCGTGCACAATCGGCCACTCTGTCACCTCTCCAAGTTTTGTTGGCACGGAATAAGAGACTCGAACTCCTGACACCTGGTTTTGGAGACCAGTGCTCTACCAGCTGAGCTAATCCCGTGTGTGCGTATGTGGCTTTGATTTTGCGCTGACAAAAATAGAATTTAATTTTACAATTACATACGCTATGCCGAAAAAAAACACGCCTAAATCTTAAATAGACTGGTTTCCAATAGGCTTTTTTTTATCTTTGCGGCAATAGAAAGTACTAGAACTATATAAAAATACGCTATTAAAATTTTAAACATATTTTTATGAGATTATTTAAGGGTTTTATTGTTGCAAGTGTAATGTTAGGGGTATTAAATAGTTGTAGTCCTGTAAAAAAATTAGATGCTTCTAAAGTGGCTGCCATGGCTACCTATGATAGTCAAAACTATTCTCAAGCGTACAACCAGCTATCTGCACTAATTAGCAACTATAACATGGCCAACATAAAGGTCCCCCACGATATATATCTTAAGGCTGCCGATTGTGCTTCAAGGCTAAAAAACTTTGATGGTGCCGCTGGCTATTTTTCGCAGGCACTGAACGATAGCGTTACCCTGAAAGGCGTAAAAGGCTATATAGGGAGTATAAAAGGGCTGGGCGACAACAGGATGTTAAGTTCGGTTTTAAGCAAATATTCCGGTTTTTTAAATGAGAATGGTGAGGGAGACTATCTTACCAAAGCGCAATTTGACATTGCTTTAAATGAGAAGGACAATAATGCTATTTTAAGTACATTCCCAAAGTTAAAAAACACCAACGAAGAGCAAAGTATGGCTTATCTGTCAGCGCTAGAGGAGGCTGGCAACAAGAAAGAAGCACTGGATTTCTGTAGTAAATTGGTTAACGAGAATCCTTCGTATAATCAAGCCAAAGAATGGAAAGCAGTGTACTATTATACTATGGCCGAGGAAGGGTACCAAAGCGAAATGGCCAAGTATAACCAAAACAAAACCTATACGGCCTACGTTTATCTGAAACGTGATTTGAAAAAGGTTTCGGCTAACTACAGGGTTTCCAAAGGGCTTTTTGAGGATTTAAGGAAACAATATCCATCGGAAAAAAAATATGTCAAATATTTGAAAAATATTTATTTGCGATTGGAGATGAAGCCGGAGGCTGCTGCCATGGAAAAACTTTTACAATAATAAATTATAATTTTTTGAGAAATGAGTAAAGCAATTGTTCAAAACGATTTCAATTTCCCAAAGCAAAAGGGACATTATGTAGGTAAAGTTCGCGACGTGTATAACATCGACGATCAGTATTTGGTGATGGTGGTTTCGGACAGGATTTCAGCTTTTGATGTTGTGTTGCCCAAAGGTATTCCTTATAAGGGGCAGGTTTTGAACCAGATTGCTGAAAAGTTTTTAGATGCGACTTCTGATATTGTTCCTAACTGGAAGGTGGCTACTCCTGATCCAACGGTTACGGTAGGTCATTATTGCGAACCATTTCCGGTAGAGATGATTGTACGTGGTTATTTAACCGGAAGTTCATGGCGTTTATACAAGGAAGGCGGCCGTGATATTTGCGGTGTGCCATTGGTAGAAGGTTTAAAAGAACACCAGGCTTTTCCTGAACCCTTGCTAACGCCAACAACAAAGGCTGAGCAAGGGGAACATGACGAGAATATCTCGCGTGAGGAAATCATTCAACAAGGTTTGGTTTCAGAAGAAGACTACGTGGAGCTGGAACGTATTTCATTGGAATTATTCAAGCGTGGTTCAGAAATGGCTAAAGAAAAAGGACTCATACTTGTTGATACAAAATATGAGTTTGGTAAAAAAGACGGAAAAATCTACTTAATCGATGAGATCCATACGCCTGATTCTTCCCGTTACTTCTATGCAGATGGATACCAGGAACGTTTTGATAAAGGTGAAAATCAAAAACAGTTATCAAAAGAATTTGTGCGCGAATGGTTAATGGAGAATGGATTTCAAGGCAAAGAAGGACAAAAGGTGCCGGAAATGACAGAAGAGTTTGTGAACCAGGTCAGCGCGCGTTATATTGAATTATACGAAAGTATTACAGGAGATAAATTCGTTAAGGAAGATGTCAGCAACGTGATCGCTCGCATCGAAAAGAACGTAAACGATTACCTGGCTGGTTTGTAATAATCCCGGTATCTACAATATAAAAGGATGTTCTGATTAACTTCGGAGCATCCTTTTTTTTTATCCATTCATTACGCGAATTTAACGAATGGATTTGCTTGTTAAAACTGCGAAACAGTCAAATTATGTCATTGGTTTGGGTTGGACAATATATCGGTAAGTGGATTAATCAGGCCGGTTTCAATTTCAAATATCCAGCCGTGTAATTGAAGCTCTTGTCCTTTGTCCCAGGCATGCTGAACGATAGATGTGGAAGCTAGTTTTTCAATTTGCCGCTCCACGTTTATTTCACACATACGGTTGATTCTTCCTTTTTCGTTATCAATCGCTTCTATCTCGGCTTTATATTTTTTGTACGCATCTTTAATGCTCGAGAGCCAGTCACCCAGATATTCATCGTTGTTTTTTTCCATGGCTGCGATTACACCACCGCAACCATAATGGCCGCAAACAACAATATGTTTTACTTTCAGATAGTCAACGGCGTATTTAATAACACTCATAAGGTTCGAGTCGTTGGTGATAATCTGGTTGGCGATGTTTCTGTGAACAAAGAGTTCCCCGGGATCTGTTTGGGAAACCCCGGCGGCAGGTACCCTGCTATCTGAACAACCAATCCATAGATAATCCGGGGACTGACCTAAAGCCAGACGTTTAAAATAATCTTTGTCCTTATCGGTCATTGATTTAGCCCAAGCTTTGTTGGCCACTAAAATATCATCATACGATTTTTCGCGTTTTTCTACGTGATTCTTATCTATTTGCATATTATGGTATTTTAAATGCCCATTACCTACCTCTGATACATAACCCGGGCTTAACGGTCCGTTTTATTAATGCGATCACGAATATAAAAGTATGCATTTTAATTAAGCAATCAGTCAAACAAATGTTTAGTCTGAATACTGATTTTTGAACTTTACTTTGAAATATTCATATTTTGTCTGATTTTTGCTTGAGCGTTAGGCAAGTTTTATATGTTTAAAAATTCGTGTCGACGTACAATATTTGAGCCCGGCCTGATTTTTCGGGAATGGACCAGCATAACCTGCTCCGCGGAATGATAGAAAACTGCCGGTGTTAAATTTTTAAAGGCCCGGCCATGCCGGTTTTATTAATTATAGTTTAAAACAAATTTCAATTATAGATGATAAGTATTATTGTTTAACTTTGGTTATGCAATTTTAATAAGTACAACCGTTATTAAAAATAGAATAATAAACAACTCAGTATATATGAAGAAGTTTTTAAAAATCACAGGTGGAATAGTCCTCTTTATCCTTATATTATTAATGGTTACCCCCCTGTTTTTTAAGGGTAAAATTGAACGGTTAGTTAAGGAAGAGGTGAATAATCAAGTTGTTGCGAAGGTAGATTGGGGAAAGTTTTCCCTCTCACTGATAAAAGATTTTCCGAATATCTCGGTGGGGATGTCCGGGTTAAGTGTTGTTGGGGTCGATAAATTTGAGGATGATACCCTGCTGTACCTAAATGAATTTGCGTTGTCGGCGGATTTGATGAGCGCCATGGGTGGAAGTTTGTCGGTAGAACATATTCTTTTGGACAAACCGATGATTCATGCCAAAGTATTGGCCGATTCCACGGTAAATTGGGATATTTATAAGGCTACCGGAGAAATAGAAGAAGTAGAAACTGCGGACGCGGAAAGTAGTGATTTTACCATCAGGTTAAAAAGTTTTGAAGTAAAAGATGCCATCATCACTTATGTGGACGAAACGATGGACCTGGAAGCAGCCATCCACAACCTACATTTAAATCTTTCGGGTGATATGTCGGCTGCCACGACCAACCTTATGTTGGAAAGTTCCATTGAGGCCGTAAACGTGAGCATGGAAAAAACCAAATATCTTAACCAGGTAAAGGTAAGTCTGGTTGCGGGTATTTTGGCTGATATGACCAATATGGTATTTACCTTTGAGGAAAATGATTTGATGGTGAACGATCTTAATCTTGGATTTGACGGTCATGTGGGAATGCTGGACGAAGGCTATCATCTGGATCTGAAGTTGGGGGCCAAAGAAACTACATTTAAATCCTTGTTGGCCTTGGTTCCCAAAGAATTTTTAACCGATTTGGAAGGTGTCCAGACTCAAGGGACCCTCACGCTGGAAGCTACAACAAAAGGTATTTATAAAGATACAGATAACCTGCCGGCCTTTGACGCTATATTGAAAGTCAATAATGGTCAAATCAAATATCCCGATCTGCCAAAATCTATCAACGACATCAATATTAATGTTGTGGTCAATAATCCCGGAGGATCACCGGATAATACGGTAACCAATATTGAGAAGTTCCATTTCGAATTGGGTCAAAATCCTTTTGATGCTTCCTTGTTACTGAAAACACCCGTTAGCAATGCCCGGTTTAAAGGAGGTATGGTCGGTGTAATCGATTTGGGATCATTGAAAGATGCCATTCCAATGGATAGCTTCGACATTAAAGGTGTTGTGGATGCCGATGTGACTTTGGACGGTAATATGGAGATGATCGAAAAAGAAGATTATGAATCGGTTCAGGTGAATGGTAAAATGAAACTGGACGACTTTGAGTATACAAGCACCGGTTTACCCAAAGTTACTATTAGTGAGGCCTTGATGACGTTTAGCCCGAAAAGTATAGCCTTGAATAAGTTTGTTTGTAACGTTGGGAGATCGGATTTTGACTTGAGTGGTAAAATAGAGAACTATTTGCCATACCTATTTAAAGATGAAACGATCAAAGGCTCCTTAATGCATTCGTCTCATCTATTAGATGTAAACGAATTTTTGGAAGGGTTTGAAGAGGAACAAGCTAATGCAGCGGAAGACACTACTGCCCTCGAGCTTTTTGAAGTGCCCAAAAATATAGATTTTGTGTTCACATCATCTTTTGGAAAGATAGTATACGATAAGTTAACGATCAATAATACGAAAGGTAAGATAACGGTTAAAGATGGGAGAGTTGTATTAAACGGAATGTCCATGAAGCTGCTGGATGGCGAGATGAAGATGGCCGGGGAGTACAACACGCAAGATGTGAAGAAACCTTTTGTCGATTTTATTTTTGATGCAGGGAATATCGATATAACCAAAACAGCCAATTCGTTTAGTATCATCGACTCATTAATGCCTATTGCCAAGAGCTCCAAAGGGCAATTTTCGGCCGACTTTAAATACAATAGCTTACTAGACAGAGAGATGATGCCAGTGATTGCCTCCATTACCGGAGGTGGAAACCTGAAATCGAAAGCTATTGAGGTAAGCAATTCCAAAGTGCTGAATAACATGGCTGACTTGCTTAAAAAGGAAAAATACCGTAAAATGAAAGCCGAGGATTTAGATATCAACTTTATCATGAAAGATGGTAAAATAATTGTTGAACCTTTTACGGCAAAGGTATTTGGAAGTAGGATAGAGGTAAGTGGGGAGCAGGGGTTTGACCAATCTTTAAATTATGTGGTTAAAACACCCGTTTCTCGCAAGGACATAGCAGGTGCTATGAGTTTTCTGGGGGGTGGTTTTTCTACCTCGGGTGATGATGTGATGGTGGACGTTATTGTTAAAGGTACCGCCAAAGATCCAAAACTCAGTCTCGATCTTGCCGAAGCTAAAAAGCAAGTGGGTAAGGAGTTGGAAAAGGAAGCCGAAAAAGTGGTGAAGGATATCCTGAAAGATGATAACGTAAAAAACGCCATCGAAGGCCTTTTCGGTAAAAAGAAGAAAAAATAATTGAACCCGGATTATGCATTAGCACTTCGTCGTGAACATTGAAAGTGCAATAAAACAAGGCTTTACTGAAACGAGGCATCACTTGTCCCGATTACTTTCAGGAGCATCGTTATGGTGAGTTGAAGTGAAGCAGCGGAGTGCCTTGTTTTGAAACAATTTCAATGTGTAATAGATTTTCTAATGCATATTGCGGGTTGAAATACTATTTCACGGGAATACATTCTTCCCCAGGTCCTGAGACTTGGGGGGAACACCATCTCAGGCGGAGGGATAGGGGTATGCTTTTAACTTTGGGAGTTACTGCTAAACAAATAGAAATAGGATTTGAAGCTACCGGGAATGCCTTCGCTGTATCAGAAACCTACTTTCCAAACTTTGTCTGAAGCTTCCAGGTAATCCGGTAAGGCCGCAGAACCGTACCAGCCATATAATTCTGCGTCCAGAAGTTCTTCTTTAATGGCAGGATCTGTTTTGAGCAAGATTTCAGCTTCCTCTGTGGTAGGAACATCTAAAATAAATATGCCTCTGTAGGACTTATCGTTTTTTGACAAAGGGCCTGCCACTATCATTTTTCCTTCTTTAACAAGCCGCTTTATGTTTTGCAGATGACCTGTAAAACAGCTGTCTATGAAAGCCTTATCCGTAGTTTTATGGCCGCCTGTTTTTAGCATCACCAGTATATATCTTTTCATGCCGTAATCGTCAGCACCAAATTTTTTGGCCAGTTCGGCATCGTAACATGGGTTTGTTTTTTGTGCAGCCGCGGACACATGATGCATGAATAGTATAAAAAGAACAAATAGTATAGTCTTCATATTTTTAGGTTTTATATACGTACGTTTTAATAATCAAACGGTTAGTAAGAATCCGGCACAAAATACTTATGGCAGATTATAATATATCTCCGCACCAGGTCCAAGAGGTAATCCTGTTAATAGCCAGACAACCAAAAGCAAAATCCACACCACCAAAAAAATCATGGTATAAGGAAGCATGGTAGCAATAATGGTTCCTATGCCGGCTTTGGGGTCATATTTCTGAACAAAAGCAATAATAAGGGCATAAAAACTCATCATGGGGGAAATTACGTTGGTTACGCTATCACCAATTCGATAAACTACCTGAGAGAGTTCAGGTGAGTAGCCCATAATCATAAACATGGGTATAAAGATAGGGGCAAGGATGGCCCATTTGGCAGAGGCACTACCCATCAGCATATTAATGGCTGCGGAAAGCAGAATAAACAGTATCATCAAGGGTATAAGACCAATATCGGACGACATCAGAAGACCGGCCCCTTTAACAGCAAGGATAATGCCCAGGTTGCTCCATTTGAAATAAGCGACAAATTGAGCGGCAAAAAAGACCAGAACCAGATACGAGGCCAGCGTTTTCATTGATTTGCCCATCCCGTTCATGACGTCCGCATCATTGCGGAAAGCTTTGGTGGTAAAACCGTATATCAAACCCATTAATCCTGCCACTATAAATAACATAGACACAACACCTTTAATCAAAGGAGAGTTAAGGAGGCCTCCCTCTGTTCCCCTGAAAAATCCGTTTTGCGGTATGATTCCCACAAGGGTGACCATTAGAATCGTCAGAAACAATATCCCGGCGTACATTAATCCTTTCTTTTCCAATTTCGAAAGGTGATCAAATTTTTCTTTCAGGTCATCCTCGTTTTTAGTATAACTGCCCAACCTGGGTTCCACTATTTTTTCGGTAACAATTGTTCCGGCAAAAGCGATCACAAAAGTGGAGGCAACCATAAAATAATAATTGGCTGTTGGGTTTACCTGATAATTAGCATCCAGGATGTGGGCTGCTTCCTGCGAAAGACCGGCCAACAAGGGATCAACGGTGCCCAGTACCAGGTTGGCGCTAAAACCACCCGAAACCCCGGCAAAAGCAGCTGCCATACCGGCAATTGGATGCCGGCCAACGGCCATAAAAATGACTCCCGCCAAAGGAATCAACAATACATAGCCAACATCGGAGGCGAGGTTGGAGAGGATGCCCGTAAAAACAAGAATAAAAGTGAGTAGATGTTGCCTGGAATTTAACACCAATAACCGGATGATGGCGCTGATGAGTCCGCTTTGTTCCGCAATGCCAATGCCCAACATCGCCACAAGCACAATTCCCAAAGGCGCAAAACCGGTATAATTGTCAACCATATCCAGAATAATGCGGTGTAGGCCATCCTTCGAAAGAAGATTAACCGGTGTAATGGTTTCCTGGGTTCCGGGATGAATGACTTCCCATTGTAAAAAGCTCCCGATGGCGGAAAGGATTAAGGCTGATAAGGCAAATAAGGCAAAAAGAGTTGCCGGATGGGGCAGTGCATTGCCGGCCTTTTCGGTCCAATTAAGCATTTTGTCAAATATGCCCCGTTTTGTTGAAGAGTTTCCCATAAACCAAATATATTATTCGAATATCACTAAAGATAAGAAATAACTTGACTTTTGGTTTAATGTGCAAGGTCACTTATTGAACTCATCGTAAAACTACCGTTAGTTATTTTGTTATAAAACGACTTGTTTTACCGTTAACTTCGATTGATATGTCAAGAAAAATATGAATGATGTGTTGTAATGCGGATCCTTTATATGCCCATCAGCCCCTAAACAATAATGAACTATCCCCATAACTTAAAAATCTAAAATTGTGGTTGAGCGCATATTCATATATTTTTTTCCAATTATCGCCTTTTGTAAAAGCGGAAACAAGTAAAAGTAATGTACTATTCGGCTGGTGGAAGTTGGTAATTAACCTGTCCACGACTTTAAAATCGTAACCCGGGGCGATTAAAATACCCGTATAACTTTCAAGGATGGTTCTATTCTCATCCATTAAATATTGTTTGAGCCTGCCTATGGCCTCCTGTAGCGAGTAATGCTGAGGCAGGCTGTATGCATCCCATTGGTTTATAAATAGTTCGTTTGTGTTCTGTAATAATTTTACACCAATCCAATACAGACTTTCCAGCGTGCGAACGGTAGTGGTTCCCGTACTTGTTATATTCCCTTCGTACTTTAAAATGAGATCCAGCGTTGCCATATCCACAAAAAAGTGTTCTATATGCATTTCGTGGTCACCGATAGATGCAGACTTGACAGGTTTGAATGTTCCGGCACCAACATGAAGTGTAACCGGCGCCGTTTTAATATTGTTCTCTTTTATTTTGTTCAGTATTTCATCTGTAAAATGAAGTCCTGCCGTTGGTGCAGCAACCGATCCTTTATGATTCGAATATACGGTTTGATAACGCAAAGTATCTATTTCTTCAGATTTGCGATTCAAGTATGGTGGGATCGGAGTATTTCCAATGGCGTCCAACAAATCACCAAAACTGATATCTTCCTGATCCCAACTAAACTCTATGTGCTGGGCATCTTCTAAAACTTCTTTTCGCGTTATGGTTAAGTGCACCACTTGGCCATTTATGACTATGGTTTTTGAAAGGCTTCCTTCTTTCCATTTCTTTGAATTGCCAACGATACATTTCCATGTTGCCCTTCCTTTTACCTGAAAAATCATGGCTATATCAGACGGTTCAACGGGTTCCAGACAAAAAACTTCGATGATGGCTCCGGTTTCTTTTTGAAATTTTAACCTTGCCTGGATTACTTTGGTGTTGTTGAACAACAGTAGACTATTTTGAGGTAGTAAAGAAGGTATGTTGTTAAATTTATGTTCGGTTATTGTTTTGTTAAAGACAAGAAGTTTGGAATCCGATCGGTTTTCCAACGGGTATTTTGCAATTCTGTCATCCGGCAAATCATACGTGTAATCTTCAATTCTTATCTCCTGTATATTCATCGTTCTGTAATTAATTTCGCATGCAAAAATAATCATTTAGCCGTTAGGTAACCAAGCAAATTGTATAAAGCAACGTTAATTTATCGGAAAAGGAGTGTTAGCTAAGGATGCTATGTTTGCCTGTGGTTATGTAGTGTTGGCTTAGAATGATTCTAATTAAGATTGATGTTTCTTAAGGAGCGTTTATTCTTGGTTGAGTTTGTGATAATAAACTTATATTTGCTGCCTTTGTGATTATGAAAATAGGTGATACAATAGGTAACAAATTATCGTATTTTGCGTAATTAAACAAGGCAATGTTAATGCGTTAATAACGTATTTTTACTGTAGGGATTTAAGTACATGATCATGTGAATCGAATAAGCAACGGATGTATTAAAGTATGATGCATTTATTCGCGATAGATTCATCGAACTAAAAATAAACACATGAAAATTTCGGTTGGAGATAAGGTAAGGTTTTTGAATGAAGTTGGTGGAGGAGTTGTAAGTCGGACGGAGGGGGACGAAATGGTATACGTGCTGGATGACGACGGATTTGAAGTCCCGGCGTTAAGAACCGAAGTCGTTATAGTGGAAAAGCATAGCAAGGTGAATACCCCGGGCAATGCCGTTGGCGAAATGGAGCCGGATGGTTATGAGTTTGAGGAGAGCGACGAGGAGGGTGAACCGAAGCTTTTGCTGGCTTGCACCAGCGATAAGGATTTACCCGGTAATATCAGACTTTACTTAATAAACGACTCTAACTTTTTTGCCTTTTATAGTATAGGGCGTTGCAACAATGCTAACATCATTAATGCGTATCATGGCACCATAGAGCCTAATACCAAGTTAGCACTCGATAATCTGGCCATTAATTTTGTAGATGGCGTGGAGTATGAATGCCAGTTGGTTTTATTCAGGAAAAGTAAAGAATATACGCCCATTAAACCGTTGGAGAAGAGGTTTAAATTTTCCGGTTCCAAACTTTTAAAAGAAAATAGTTATTCTAATAATGCCTATTTAGAGGATAAAGCCTTTTTAATATATCTGCTGAAAGATACCTTCGAAAGAAAACTGGAAGAATTATCGACCCAGGAAATAAAAAAAGCGGTGGCCCAAAAGGAACAGAAACCAAGGGTTAGGAAAGCGGTGCGAAGGGACGACAATGAAATTCTGGAGATCGATTTACACATACACGAACTGTTAGATGATACCAGAGGTATGTCAAACAAGGAAATACTGGAGTATCAGTTGGGTAAGTTCCACGAAATTATGAATGAGAATAAAAATCGGTCAAATCGAAAAATAGTATTTATTCATGGCAAGGGCAATGGGGTTCTTAAGTCCGAAATCATCAAAAGCCTAAATAAGAAATATTCATGGCATAGCTATCAAGACGCCTCCTTTGAACAATATGGCTTTGGCGCAACCATGGTTAAGATATAGAGTCTACGCTGAAGGAATGGTAAAGGTAAAGACAGATCCGTGGTTGGGTTTTGATTCTACAGAAATTTCTCCGCCCAAAAGGTGAACCAAACTTTTTGTAATGGATAATCCCAGGCCGGTTCCCGAAAGGAGTTTCTTTGAAGATTTTTCCGCTTGTCTGAAGCGTTCAAAGATTATTAACTGATCTTCAGGCGTAATTCCTTCTCCGGTATCAGACACGCTAATGGTGAGCATGTTGTTTTCCCCATTTACATATTTCAGCACTATTCCTCCATCGTGCGTGAATTTTACCGCGTTAGAAACAAGATTTAAAATTATCTGCTCTAGCCTATAAGGATCAGAGTATATATAGTGGGGTGTTTCTTTGATATTTTTGTCAATGATCAACGATATAGGTTTGTTTCTGGCTTTGATTAAGGCGTTACCTGCAAACTGTATGTTATTTAACAAATGGTTGAGATCGAATTTCTCTTTTCGGATCATCAACTGCCCCGATTCAATCTTAGAAATATCAACAATGTCGTTGATAATATGCAATAGGTTTTCGCCACTGTTTTTTATTTGGGCAAGGTAACTTGTTTTTTCTTCGGCATTCAAATCCTGACACATCAAAATATCAGAGAAGCCGAGTATGGCATTCATCGGTGTACGTATCTCGTGGCTCATATTGGCCAGGAACGAAGATTTTAAGCGGTCACTTTCTTCTGCTTTGTCTTTTGCTATTTTTAGCCGGGTTTCAAATTCTTTTTGGGCCGATATGTCCATGATGATTCCCGTGATTCGCACAGGCTTATCATTTAGGTCGCGCTCGGTAATCTTGCCATTGATAGAGAAATACCTTAATGTCCCGCTTTGGGTATACATCTGTATTTCCAGCTTGAAAATAGGTATGGCACCATGTAGATGAAGCAATAAGGCCTCCTTTATTTGCGGTATATCATCCGGTCGAAATAGTTGGCGCCAGTTGGTAATACCAATTTTTAATTCGCAGGCGGAAGGATAACCTAAAAGGGTAGCAAAATTATTGTTATATACAATGTTTTTTGATCTCAGTTGAATATCCCAGAGTCCTTCATTGGCACCATTTAAAGCCAGTTCTAACCTTTCTTCACTCTCCATTAATTTTAATTCTACATTTTTTCTTCTGATGATATTGGTCATCAGCAAAAAAATGATACCAATCAAGACGATCAAGGTGCTTAGAAAATATAACAACTGCTTTTTAAACCTTACGTAAAATGGGATATGCTTATTCAGGAAAATAGCCCGAGACGGTAAATTGGTGTATTTAAGATGGTATTTTTTTATCAGGTTAAAATCAAACGTCAGATTGTGTTTTGTGTTTATCAGATCTTCAAAATGCTTGTCCGGGTTTTCTATTTTCTCTTTTAATATACTGGCGACTTCATAACCTTGATCATATCCAGAGATCAGGCTTCCTCCAACGATAAAATCTCCCAGAAGAAAATTCCAAAAGCTGTATATAGGTATATTGATATCCTCCAATAATTCTTTTCCAACATCTTTCATCTCAACGGGAACTTGATATTTGTTGGAATATAAACTTAAAAGTATGATGGCCTTATGGTCCGGAACGATTTTTTTAAGAGTGTCTCTAATCTCTTCGTAACTACTTCCATCTAAAATCTGATAAGGGATTCTTTGGTTATACCTCTTCAGCCTGTCTAAAAACTGGTTCAGAAATATTTTACCGGAGAGGGTTTGGTCGGAAATTATTATAAGTGAATCAATATTGGGTTGAAGAAGAAAAATAGTGTTTAAGGTATTTCGAACGTCTATATCTTCCTTGACGCCTTTAATTCTTTCGGCATCGTATTCGAATAATTCGATATTATTTACTCCACAAACAGTTACAGGGATGTTTTTATTCCAGATACTATCTCCCTTTTCCAGAAAAAACTCAAATGCGTAATTATCGGCACATATTATACCATCTATATCTAATTCCGAATACTTAAACTTATACAGGTTTTCAAGTTCATAAAAGGTAGCTTTGTTCTGGAAACGTTTATAATCCATGTATTCTACAAAAACACGGGTTTCATCCTTAGGCCCAATACCGTCCATTACTCCTCTTGTTATGTCATCCGTCCATTGATAACCTGTGTGATAGGATTGGAGTAAAAGAATTTCCTTGATTTCTTTTCCTCGTGCCTCCACAAATAACAGGAGTAATGCAATGATTGACAGGGACAATTTCATGTGACTTAACTATAAAATATGTTGTTGTTTTAGGTATCAATAGTTGTTAATGTTAAAACAAGATGATTGCAATAAGATGGACGATTTTGACATTGTATCGGTATTAAGTAACATATAATCAGTCCAAAGCCTTATGTTAAAAAAAATTAAAGATCCATTGATTTAATAAAGATAGAAAAAAAGCTGAAAGTTGGCTTTTTCAAATTATAGTTTATGGTCGATTTTATTTTAATTTTGGTGAGGGGTATTTTCAGATAAGTCGTCTAAACTCCTAAATAGCATTGGAACCATATGGTGCAACAAGAACAAGAGCTTGTAAGTCAAATATTAGCGGGTGATATCCGGAGCTTTGAAGCGTTGGTGAACGTATTTAAAGATCGGGTTATTAATATCTGCTATTCCTATGCCAATAATTTAACGGATGCCGAAGACATATCACAAGAAGTATTTGTGGAGGTATTTAAATCGCTGAAAAAATTCAAAGGCGATTCTTCTTTATCAACATGGGTGTTTCGGATTGCCTCCAATAAATCGCTGGATCATATTCGTAAACAAAAAAGAATAAAGAGGGGAGCAGGATTAACATCATATATCGAGGATTTTAAAAATAATGATTGGTCTGCAGGAGATATGGAGCATCCGGACGAAGATATGATTCAAAATCAAAGAAAGGAATTGTTGTATAGCGGACTTGCAAAGTTGCCCGCCAGACAAAAAGAAGCTTTCGTATTGACCCAGATTGAAGGAATGGATCAACAAACCGTGAGCGAAATAATGAATACTTCGGTAAAGAGTGTGGAATCATTGGTTATGCGAGGTCGCAAAAAACTGAAATCGGTACTCGAAAAACAAATTAAAGAATATTTGTAAAAAAGTGAGGGGATAAAACTAAGTTGTCGTCTAACAAAGAAAGGAGCAAGAACATGAAGAAGCTGGATAAAAAAATAGATCATGAGATTGACCGAATATTGCAAAGCGGAGTAAAAAGGGAAAACGTAAATACGTCTCCTTTTTTTACCACCAATGTGATAGGTAAAGTTGAGCAGTTGGAAGATAAACAAGTCTGGTTTTCAAGGTTATCGTTGGTATTACGGCCGGTTTTAGTTTTATTGGTTATTGTAAACATGGTTAATTATTACATGTACAATCGATCTTCAATTGCAGAAACTTCGAACAATAACAATATGGAGTTAGCTGTTAACGATTATGTTGCCTGGAACAGTGATTTCATTTTAACCGATGATATCATAACTGACAATTAATTACTTTAGATGGAGAAGAAACATTACATTATAATCATTGCTGTCCTGGTTGTTCTCAATATTTTTTCGTGGAGGATTTGGTGGGAATCGCCAAGGCATCGCGACCTAAATAATAAGGAGCAAATCGAAAAAGGACGCAGCCGCAGAAGTGGCGATGGAGGAATGAGTTTTTTTGCTGAAAGATTGAAACTCACTCCAGCGCAACAAAAGGACTTCGAACAATTAAAAAAGTCATATTTTAAGGATGTGGAACTAGTTAAAGATAGTATGAACGCGATACGTAAGCGTTTGGTCAATACCATTAGCGAATCAGGCGATACAGCATCGAGAGAAATTCTGTTTAAGGAAATGGCATCTTATAAATTGGAGATGGAACAGCTTACCATGCAACACTTTGTTAATATGCGCAGCATATGTAACGATGAGCAAAAACAAATATTTGATAAGCTCATAATAAGAATCATGGAACATTCGCATGTATTTAAAGAACCGGGAAAATCCCGTGGCAAAAATAAACGTAGTGAGAGCTCTGAGCGTCGGGAATAATAGTGAAATATCAGGTAATAGTCTTGTAGGAACTTAGTTTGGTTTCTGATTTAATCCAATGGCATAAGTATTCGTTTAATTCATAATGGAACATTTATGAAAATGGAAAAGTAATGTTTAAGCCTGATAACCAGATTAGACTACGAAAAACAAAAAAAAAAATTTTAAATTTTAAAGCAATGAAAACGAATAAAAGAGTAAAGTTGATGACAGCGTTTGCATTAATGGGCGTATTAATAATTGGCAGCGCATGGGGTTACGGTGATCAGGATGGTCGCAGAGGTAAAGCAGGACATGGTGAATTTGGCCCTAAAAACGGATTGAATTTAACCGATGCCCAAAAGGAAGAAATAAAAGCTTTAAAAATTAGCTTTATGAAGGATATGACGCCTGTAAAAAATGAGATAGGTATTAAAATGGCTGAGCTAAAAGCTGCTTCAACGGGCGATAACGTAGATACCAAAGCGGTCAACAGGCTGTTGGATGAGATAGGTAAGCTCAAAACAGAAGTGGCCAAAAAACTTTTTGCCAATAAACAAAAAGTACGCAGTTTGTTAACCGATGAGCAAAAGGTTATTTTTGACGCACATGCCGCAAAAGGGCGCAGAGGCGGACCTGGTAAAGCAATGCGTCAAGGACGTCAGGGGCGTCATGGTGATTTTCAAAAGAGAATGAAAGGGCAAGGCCGTCCAGGTCAGAGATTGGGCGGTGCAGATGCCGAATTTGATGTAGAAATCGACATTCAAGAATAACAGTGGTTTGGTTTTATTCCTGCCGGAGTGCTCTGTTTCAGATGCACTCCGGCAGCGATTTAGTGAATGTGTGGCAAATTGACATATTCATAAAAGTAATTTAAAACCAAAGTGCTACTATATCCTTTCATTTTATATATATTTGGTGGCAATCTTCTAATTCTTAAACTTCTTCACATTGGATATTTCTATTCAAAACCTGAACAAGGTATACAAAAATAATTATCAGGCACTAACTGATGTTAACCTAAACATTGATTCGGGAATGTTTGGTTTGTTGGGCCCTAACGGAGCAGGTAAGTCTACCTTAATGAAAATACTGGTTACTTTACTCAAGCCATCCAGTGGCGAGATCATGGTAAATGGTAAACCATTGAGTAAATACAGGAAAGAGGTGCGGGCTATGATTGGCTACTTACCTCAGGATTTCCGTTTTTTTGCCAAGTTAAAAACCTACGAGTTTTTAGACTATGCCGCTTCCCTGGCAGGTATCAACAACAGAAAAGAAAGAAGGGACGAAGTAGAGAAATTACTGGAACAGGTAGGTTTGTTTGAGGTCAGAAACCGATTTGCCAATAAACTTTCCGGGGGTATGAAACGGCGATTGGGTATCGCACAAGCCATTGTCGGAGATCCCAAGATTGTTATTGTGGATGAACCAACCACCGGACTCGACCCGGAAGAACGCATCCGTTTTAGGAATATACTGGCCGACTTAAGCCAGAAAGATGTTATTATAGTCTTATCTACTCATATTGTTGGAGATATTTCCAGTACTTGTACTCAGATGGCATTGCTCAACGAAGGGAAAATTGGTTTTACGGGTAGCCCAAATGAGTTTTTGGAAATGTCGAGAGGAAAGGTTTGGCGAACACATGTGGGGTTTGACCTCATGGAAGAATTTAAACAAAAATATCCGGTAATCACAACTATTCCCGATGCCAACGGGTATGAGGTGGAATTAATTGCTCCAAATTCGAACGGGTTTAACGGGCTGTCCATTGAACCGAACCTGGAACATGCTTATGTTTATTTTATGGAATATGAGACAAGTCCGGAGAGTATCTTACATATTTAAAAAGATAAGTTTAATCCGACCTAAAATTAAAATCTAATATCATAAACCGAGGAAAAGTAATTATCAATGTATAACCCTTTATTTACAGTAGCCCGATTCGAAGTTAAAACATTATTGCGCAGCTGGTTTTTCAGAATATTCTCGCTTATTGCTATTGGCGTATTATTAGTCTTTAATATTGGTGCTGCTACAGAAATAGGTAGGGCTAATTGGCCCGATAGGATGATGGTAGGTGGTTTGCCCTATATGAATCTGTGGGTATTAAATATCGTACAAGCTATTATTGCCGTATTTCTTTCCGCCGATTTTTTAAGTAGGGATAAAAAGCTGGATACCACAGAGGTTATCTATGTGCGTAATATGTCCAATTTTCAGTATGTTATAGGTAAAACTTTGGGTATCCTGACCGTATTCGGCGGACTTAATCTGGTCGCATTGGCCATCACCTTCGTTATGAATTTCATAAGCCCCGATGCCGGTTTTAGTTTGCTAACCTATGTGTTGTATCCCCTGATCATTTCATTTCCAACCTTGGTATTTATTCTGGGACTGTCGTTTTTTATAATGCAATTGGTCAGGAACCAGTCCGTTACATTTATATTGGTGCTGGGATATATCGCCACCACAATTTTTTATTTAAAAGGAAAACATTTTGGCGTATGGGATTTTATCACTTTTAATACCCCCCTGGCATATTCATCGTATGTAGGTTTTACCAATGTAACCCAATTACTTTTAATTAGAGGCGGATATTTCTTAATTGGTATCGCTTTTATTTTATTGACCATATATAAATTACCTCGGTTATCACAAACAAAATTGGGCAGTAAGGTCATGGTGCTTCCCGCTGTGCTGATTATGTTTATGGCTCTTTCCGGAATAAGTTATTACTTATGGGGTAAAATTAATAATGAAAAACAAATACAACGTCAAGCCCAACTCGAAAAAGAACTCCCTATAAATGCAGGGTATGAGATATCCGACTACGATATTGTGATGGAGCATAAAGGGAATCATCTAACTGGTAGTGTTAGCTTCAATGTGGTTTCCTCAAAAAATGAAAATTTCCCCGCTCAGTTAATATTCTTTTTCAACAATGGACTTAAGGTGAAAGAGATTCTGTTAAATGGGAGCCGGGTGAGTTTTACTCAGGAATTAAACCTTTTGTACATCAACAATAATTTAAAATCTGCCGAATCGCTTCCTGTTCGTATATCATTTAAAGGAACACCTAACGATAAACTGGCCTATTTCGATATTAGCCGGGAGGAACGAGATGCTTTGCATCGCTATGATCCATTGGTAGCCGATAAAAAAAGCTGTTTTTCTACTTCCAATTATGTATTACTTACTAAAGAGAGTTATTGGTACCCGGTTGTGGCAGAACGCAATGCGCTAAGAATACAAAAATTCTTCACTTATAACATGAAGGTGAAGTCATCCAACGGGCTAAATTTTATTTCGCAAGGAATCAAAACAAACAATGACGGATGGACTTATTTTAAAGGGGATAAGCCGTATACTAAAATTAGTTTGGCTGCGGGGCATTACATAACTAAATCCATTGATGTAGATAGTGTTAATTACGCTGTCTCGGTTCGTGAAGATGGTTTTTTCTTTGAGAAGTATTTCGAAAATCTAAGCGATACTTTACCATTCTTAATTACCGAAATTAAAGAAGACTACGAAAGAAAACTTGGCGTAAGGTACCCTTATAACAGATTGTCAGTTGTAGAGGTACCATTGCATTTTTATGCACATTTTAGAGGTTGGTCCATCAGTAACGACAATACCCATCCCGAAATGATTTTTGTGCCCGAGGTAGGAGCAGGAATTAATGATTTTAACCTGGCCAGCAGGTTCCAGAACGAGGAGCGAAGAGCAAAAAGAGATAATCTTGAATTATTGGATAAGGAATTGGAGACCAATGTTTTCATGAACCTGATTGGTAATACTTTTGCTCAGCCTGTTCAGAGCCGAAGGTTTTTCAGGAACGAAAATAATGTGGGTCGAACCCTGGATAGTTGGAGTGCCTATTCTGTTTTTCCGCTGTATTATAACTATGTATATGCATTAAACGAGAACGACTTGCCCTTTTTAAATATGTGTCTGGAGTCCTACATGCTAAATCGTGTGCACAGCTCCAGTGGCCGTTTTGGCAGGATGAGCTCTACCGACAAGTCCATTTTGTTTTTAAATAAGAATAAAGGAAGTTTAAAGGAGCTGGTGGATAAGGATGACCTGGAAATTAGCATAGCCGATATTATTGTAACGGTTGGAAACAATCAGTTTGCCATAGCCCAATCGAGAGTGGGGGTGGATAACTTCAGCACCTACATCGATAGCCTTCTGGGTGCAAATAAAATGAAGGTCATCGACCAGGGAATACTAAATGAGCTGATTACAGGCGATAAGCATGGAAAAAACACGATTGATGCGGAAACCAGTATCGCGTTACCTTCCTTTTTATTTGGCGAAAGCCAGATTTATGAATTTAAGGACGGAAACAGGAAAAGATATTATGTAAGTATAGAGGTTGCAAACCAAGGTGAAACCGACGGTATTGTTAAAGCTTCCTTATTTGGAGGTAGAAGTGGACGAGATGGTGGAGGTAGTCGCGGCGGCGGCGGTAACCGCGGCGGCGGTGGCCCCGGCGGCGGACGAGGAGGAATGACATCCAGTTTTGAAGAAATTTACCTGATTGAGAAAGGTCAAAATGTGCAAATCGGTATCGTGTTGGATAATGCACCGCGTATGATGTCTATTCACACATACCTTTCAAAAAATGTTCCTTCGGATGTACGTTTCCCGATGGCCGATTTTGAAGAGGCACCTGCCGGGTTTAGTGCTCTTGTTGGTAAAACGCCGTTAAAAAAGGAGATAAAACTAACTCAACCCAACGAGATAATCGTAGACAACGAAAATGAGGGATTCTCCGTGGTGAACACATCCGGTAGAAAAACCTTAAAGGAGATGATATTGACCAGTCAGGACGAAGAAAATGAGGAGAACGGATCGGAATATAAAACATTATCTTTTTTCCGACCGCCGGCCAGATGGACCCCCGTGTTAAATTCTTTGGCCTTTGGAGAATATACTAAATCAGTGTCCTATAAAAAGGCTGGGGATGGTAACGCCGTGGCCCAATTCAAAGCCAAACTAGGAGAGACAGGAAGATATAACCTGTACGCGATGATCCCATCCCAACGACTGGGCAACTTTCGCGGACGAGACCCGAAGGATGCAGTTTATACATTTACCGTATATCATGATGATGGCCAAGACATGGTAGAAGTGCCTGTTGACCAGGACGACGCCGATTGGGCCTTTCTTGGAGAATATTATTTTTCGGAAGGGGACGCCGTTGTAGAGCTCTCTGACAAAACAACCAAAAGGGTGGTGATTGCCGATGCCGTTAAATGGGTGAAGCTGTAAGAGAAATAAATTAGATTGTATTATTTGAAAAATAACCATAAATATATGAGTTTCAATAAAATTAAAATTACGCTTGTGATGCTGGGGTTACTCTGTGCCTCCGGTGTATTCTCCCAACGAATACTTTCTTTGCAACAAGCGATAGAACAAGCCATGATAACGAGTCCGCGTATTCAATCATCAAGGTTGTCCCTAACCCGGAGCGAAGAAAACCTGAAAGCGCAAAGAGCAGCGTTAAAATCCAACTTTAGTTTAAATATAAATCCGTTGGATTATTCCCATGAACGACGCTTCAGTAACCAGCTGTCGGAATGGTATACTATAGAAAGTTATAGTAGTTTGGGAAATTTTAATATTTCACAACCTATACTCTGGACAGATGGCGTTCTTTCGTTAAACAATACATTACAATATTTTGATAACTCAAGTACAAGTGGAGCGGCTTCCGGTGGTGGCTTAAAGGGATTTAGTAACAGTGTAGATTTAACCCTGGAACAACCCTTGTTTACCTACAACAGAACGAAAGTTGAGCTGCAGGAACTGGAATTGAGCTACGAGAATACAGCGTTGAGTTTTGCCTTGGAAGAATTAACGGTAGAAAACTTGGTAACTCAATCTTTTTATACGGTTTATGTAGCGCAAATGTCCTTGAACACTTCACGTGAAGAATACGAAAACCGTAAAGAAAGTTACGAGATCATAAAAAATAAAGTGGACGGCGGATTAACGGCAAAAGAAGAGTTATACCAGGCGGAGTTGGATTTAATGACCAGTGAATCTACCATGAAAAATTATGAGGTAAACTTTGAAAACAACAAGGATAACTTTAAACAATTGTTGGGTATCCCGCTGGAAGAAGAGATCATGCTATTGGCTGACGTCTCAATTTTACCGGTAGATGTTGACCTAAATAAAGCAATAGAACAAGGATTGAACAACAGGATGGAATTAAGGCAAAGACAAATAGCCATAGAAAACGGCCAGTTTGACTTGATTCGCACAAATGCACTGAACGAATTTAAAGGGGACTTAACCTTGAAATTAGGCCTGTTTGGAGAAAATGAGGAATTGCAAAACGTTTTTAATGATCCCACCAACAGTCAAAATGTTTCCATTGGGTTAACCATACCATTATGGGATTGGGGAGAGAAAAAAGCCCGAATGAAGGCTGCCCGGGCATCGCTCGAAATAAATCAAAATGATTTGAGAGACGAAGAAATTGATATTAAACTTAACATACGCCAGGTATTTAGGAGTTTAGAAAATAATTTGCGTCAGATTGATATCGCACGCAAAAACCTCGCTAATGCAGAGCTGACATACGAAATCAACCTTGAAAAATATAAAAACGGTGATTTAACCAGTATGGATTTAAATTTAGTACAAAACCAGTTAACAAGTGCCAAGAACGAGCTAACCAATTCCATCATCGATTATAAGCTTGAGTTACTGAATATGAAAATTCAGAGTATGTACGACTTTGAAAACAATACCCCACTTGCTCCACAATTTAAAAAGAAATAATTCAATGACTATGTTTAAAAAATATTTTCCCATCGCAGTTTTAAGTCTGGCAGCTGTGGCCTGTAACAATCAGCAAAATCAATTCTCGGCGGATATAGCGGTTCCGGTTACCGTTCAGGAAGTCAAATTGGATAACATCGAAGAGGTTTTTACGGCTACAGGTACCATCATGTCTGAATATGAAAGTCTTTTGACCGCGGAATCGTCTGGTGACTATTATTTGCAAAGGAACCCGCGCACAGGACAAAAATACAAAATGGGCGACCTGGTTAAAAAAGGGGAGGTAATCATTAAAATAGAGGATGAAGAGTATGAAAACAGTATTAATTTAAAAGGTGCGGAAATTGAATTGGAGATTTCGAAGATGGAATACGAAAAGCAAACTGCACTGTACGAAAAAGGTGGCGTAACGCTTCGTGAAAAGGTAACAGGTGAAAAAGCATGGGTAACAGCGCAAAACAGCTACAAAAACGCCCTAATTCAATTGGAAAAGATGAAGGTGTCGGCACCTTTTGATGGTGTAATTACGGATGTGCCATTTTATTCGCAAGGTGTTAATATTGCGGCAAATGAAGAAGTGCTTCAAATAATGAGTTATAAAGAGATGGTCATGGATTTAATGTTGCCGGAAAGCCAGATTACTAAAGTCTCTATCAACCAGCAAGCCTGGGTAACCAACTACTCTTTACCCAACGATACCATCATGGGGAAACTAAAAGAAATTTCTCCGGCAGTTGATGTCGATTCCAGAACTTTTAAAGCCAGGTTGGTTATTGATAATTCTGACTCGAAACTTAGACCTGGTATGTTTGTGAAGGCCGATATAATTGTGGATAAAAAGGACAGTGTGGTCGTGATACCCAAGGACGCTATTCTGGCCAGAACAGATGGTAAAGTAGTGTTTGTTACACGCGGGGAGACAGCCAGTGAACGTAAAATTTCAACGGGAATGGAAAATGCCGGTATGATTGAAGTAGTAGATGGGCTTAAACCCGAAGAACGCTTAATTATCAAAGGCTTCGAAACACTGAAAAACCGTTCCAAAATTAAAGTTTTAAATAAATAAAATGTACGGATGAAGATTATCTGATAAAAGGATTAGCTGATGAAGGGATTCTATTTAGAGTCGTGGCAATCAGTCTTTTGTCTCCCTGTCTGCCTAAAGGCAGGTTATCTTTTGTCTTTTATCTAGAATAACATGAAAAAACTTGCACAGTTTTCTGTAAATTACCCCGTTACGGTGGCCATGATTATCCTGGGCATTGTGCTGTTGGGATTTATATCCTTCTCCCGATTGGGCACTGATTTGTTCCCGGATTTGAACAACCCGCGAATCGTGGTCGAAATCGAATCCGGCGAAAGACCTCCCGAAGAAATAGAAAAGCAGTATGTGGAGCAGATGGAAGGTACCATTATCCGCCAGAGCGGTGTTGTTAATGTAAGTTCTTTAAGCCAGGTAGGTTCTGCCCAGATCACCGTTGAATATACCTGGGACCAGGATATGGACGAGGCTTTTTTAGACCTGCAAAAGGCATTGACCCCTTATAGTCAGGATGAAGATATTGAGGAGCTGAATATCTACAGAAATGACCCCAATGCTTCGCCAATTATGCTGGCAGCCGTTACGAACCCTGATATTACAGATATGGACGAGCTGCGCAAAGTGGCGCAAAACTATATTCGCAACGAGCTAATCAGGATTGATGGCATAGCGGATGTTCGTTTATCTGGTGATGAGACCAAAGAAATACTTATAGAAACAAACCCTTATCTGCTGGAATCTCATGAAATAACTTCCTCCACAATCGTTACCAAAATTGAGAATTATAACCGTAACGTATCCGGTGGTTCTATCGAAGAACTGGGGCAGAAGTACATTATTAAAGGGGTTAGTATATATCAGTCGCCACAGGATTTGGGAAATTTGGTTGTAGGAAGAACCCTGGAACAGAACGAAACGGGTCAAATGGTTGAAGTGCCTTTGCTTTTGAAGGATGTGGCCACCGTCTCCTATAAAAATCAAGATCCTCAGAATATCGTTCGATTAAATGGGAATAGGTGCATAGGATTGTCCATTTACAAGGAAACAAAGTTTAATACGGTAGCTGCCATTGATGCCTTAAACAAAGGTTTTGATAAGGTGAAAAAAGCACTGCCGGGTTATAAAATAACAGTAATAAAAAACCAGGGAGAATTTATTACAGATGCCATTTCCGAGGTAGAAGACAGTGCGTTGATTGGAATTGTATTTGCCGTGCTGGTATTGTTCTTGTTTTTGCGCAGAATCGGTACTACTTTGGTGGTAAGCGCAGCCATTCCCATTTCCATTATCGCCACGTTTAACCTGATGTATTTTAATGGCCTCACCTTAAATATCATGACGTTGGGCGGATTGGCGCTGGGTGCCGGTATGTTGGTGGATAATGCCATTATTGTTGTGGAAAACATTTTTAGCCTGCTGGAAAAAGGCAGGCCCTTGCGTGAAGCAGCAGTTGAAGGAACAGCGAAGGTCGGTGGTGCTTTGGTAGCATCTACTTTAACTACTGTTGTGGTGTTCTTGCCTATCGTTTATTTACATGGTGCGTCCGGCGAACTTTTCAAAGATCAGGCATGGACCGTGGCTTTTTCTTTGCTTTCGTCTTTGTTTGTGGCCATACTCATCATTCCCATTTTAAGTGTTTTATTATTGGGTAAACGACCCGAAAAGATAAAAGTTAAAGAAAAAGACTATCCGCGATACACGCGCTTTTTAAGCACTATGATTGATAAAAGATATCTGGTGGTATTGGTGGCAGCTGTTCTTGTGGCGTTAAGTTACTTTTCAATTTCTTTGGTGGGAAGCGAATTTATGCCCCAGGCAAAAACAAGAGAGTTCTCTATCGAAGTCACTTTGCCAGCCGGTGTTGGTTTGGAAAGAACGGCTTCAACCATGCACTCCATGGAAGAAATGATTCAGGAAAGCATGGGCGAGCACTTGGCGTTTGTATACACGCATTCAGGTCCTCAAACCGATTTGTCGGGTAGCGACCAAAGTGTTTTTGAAGGAGAGAATACTGGTTTTATCAAGGTGGTGTTAAAAGATAAGTCTCCGTATACAACCGATGATTTTATTCCTGTTTTGAGCCAAATGTTCGTTGGAATAACCGACTTAGAGTTGGAATTTATTCAGGATGAGACTGCACTGGGCGAGATTCTGGGCAATGATGCTGCACCATTCGTTGTGGAGATTATTGGCGATGATTTAGAAGAATTAGATATGCTGACGGACAAGGTATATGCGGAATTAAAAAAAGAAGGGGAACTCTATAATGTGAAGAGTTCATTCGAAAAAGGTGTTCCGGAAGTAAACGTGACCATTGACAGGTACAGGGCTGGACTATTTAACATCAGTGCCTCTACTATTATTACTCAACTGCAGGAATTTTTGATGGGTAAAGATGCAGGAAGCATCGAGAGTGATGGGGAGTTGACCGATATAACCTTAAAAATGCCGGATTATCAATTAAAAGATTTAGAGAATTTTGAAATAGAAAACGGAGATGATACGTACCGTTTGGGAGAGTTAGCCAGTGTTTCAATAGGCTCGTCGCCCAAAGAGATCATCCGAAACAATCAAAACCGCGTGGGAAAAATAACGGCCCATATGAAAGGAAATATCCCGGTAGATAAACTCGCGATTAATGTGGAAAGTATTTTGAGTAAAATTGATTTTCCAACCGGTTATCGTTATCAGATAAAAGGGGACGAAATGATGCGAAAAGAGTCATTCGGCAGTTTGTCTTTTGCCTTGTTGTTATCCATAGTGTTGGTGTATATGGTAATGGCTTCCCAGTTCGAATCGCTTATTCATCCGTTTACCATTTTACTGACCATTCCATTGGCAGGGGTTGGAGCCATTGCCGCTTTCTTGATTTTAGGCAAGTCGTTAAATATTATGGCGTATATCGGACTGGTCATGTTGGCGGGTATTGCCGTTAACGATTCCATCATTCTGGTGGATGCTATCAACCAATTGAAAAAAGAAGGGTTGAAATTAAAAGATGCCATTCTGGCCGCAGCCAACAGCCGTTTACGTCCTATTTTTATGACTAGTTTAACAACTATTTTAGGATTGCTGCCATTAACATTCGGTTTTGGAGAAAGTGCCGCTATTCGCTCATCTATGGCCATTGCGGTAATTGGAGGATTGATAACGTCAACGCTGTTAACCCTGGTGGTGATACCTTGTGTATATTACATTTTTGATGGGGTTTTTAAAAAACGAATAGATAAAAATGAGGATTTGTATTGATCCTCACCCCTGTACCATTGGTACAGTGCTTCCCCTTGTCTTTATGGACCAAAGGAAGAACCAACGTAAATAATTTAAAGGTTAACTGCGTACCGTTGACTACTAACTGAATACTGCTGACTGAAACAATGAACATTATAATACATAGAAAAGTACTGATAAGCATGCTGTTCATAGCGCTCTCCTTACTTGGGATTGTGTCTTACAAAAACCTGTCGGTAGAGCTATATCCCGACACTGAGCTTCCCATGCTTTTTGTCCAGATTGTTGGGGATACCGAATCTGACCCCAAATATGTTGAGCAAGAAGCCGCAATACCTATGGAAGGTGTTGTGGGTACTTTGGAAGGCATAGAAAAGATGGAAACCCGCATCAATCCGGGGAGGGCGACCATAATGGTATACCTTAGCAAAGAGGTTGATTTTAAATATGCTTACTTAAAGCTTGCGGAAAAGGTGAGCTCCTCACAAAGCCTGTTGCCTGATGATTACAGGGCTACGGTGTTAAAAATGGACATGGACCAGATCACCAACCAGTTTATGCAATTGCAGGTGTTGGGCGAAGGTGATGTGGACCGCGTTAGAGCGATTACAGATGAACGTATTAGTGAAAAGCTGGAAAGCATTGATGGCGTTGCGGGGATAGAGGTTTATGGGGGAAGGGAAAAAACGGTGGAGATTACCTTAAACGAAGATAAACTAGAAGCATTGGACCTGACCACTTCGGAAGTCAGAAGGATGATTCTGAATAATGAAGGAGAAAAAACATTTGCGGGTCGGGTAGTGGACGAGAACCAATACTTGTTTGTAAATGTGGAAGGAGAGTATAATGATATTCAGGATTTGGAAAATGTAGTCATTTCTGCCGAAGGACCAATTTTGCTGAAGGATATTGCGCAAATAGTCTTTGGCGTTAAAGAAGAAACGTCCTACAGTAGGGTTAATGCCAAAGAGGCTGTTACCATCAGGTTATCAAGGGAATCTACGGTTAATCAGATAGAACTTTCTGCCAGAATAAAAGACGAAGTGGAACGGCTTAATCGTGAGCTTGAATCAGAGGGTGTTGAGGTAACCATAACATCCAATACGGCTGAAACGATGGAGGAAAATATTGCCCAAATTATCGATTTAGCTTTGATTGGCAGCCTTTTGGCAGTTTTTATATTATGGATTTTTCTCAAGAACATACCATTGGTTTCCCTGGTCATGTTGTCCATTCCCATTTCCGTGTTTTCGGCATTTAACATTTTCTATGCTTTCGGTATCACCATCAATACTTTAACGTTGATCGGTATTGCCCTGGCCGTGGGGATGCTCATCGACAACAGCATCGTCGTCATGGAGAATATTTACCGGGTAGCATCTACCGAAAAAGACCGGGACAAGGCAGTTATATTGGGGACCCGGGAAGTTTGGCGGGCTATATTGGCCGCAACATTGACTACTATCACGGTATTCCTTCCTTTTGTGTTTTCATCCAATATCTATTTTAAGCTTGTAGCCAAAAACATCAGTGTATCCATTGTAGGTACCCTCATTATCTCATTGGCTGTTGCATTGTTGCTGATACCCATGATGACACACAGCGTTTTGTGGTACGGAAAATCAGATGTTCAGAAACGATTAAGGCGTTTGCCGCTTCACAACAGGATGATACAATCGTATTTGGTACTGTTGAAAAATGCTTTGCGATTGCCTGCGCGAACCATCAATATGGCAGTGCTTGCTTTTTTTCTGACCGTATTTGTTAGTTTGGTAGTTAGTTACCAGGTAAACAAAGAAGTTGAAACACCGGAGTATGTCATCAATATCGAACGACCTTCCGGTTCTACTTTGGAGGCTACCGACGAAATGGTGAAAGAATTTGAAAAAAGAATTGCAACCGTTTCTGAACATGATAAAATTATCAGCCAGGTTTATGAGGAAAAAGCCAGCTTGGTGGTTAAGTTAAAAGAGGACTACAAAAAGGACTCGGAACGCTCGTTGGGTGAAATCAAGGCCGAGATTCAATCAAAGTTGTATGGCTACGATGACTCTGAAACCGTTTTGGAACAGGGAGGTGCCAGCACTGGCGGAGGTTCCGGTTTCGGCGATAACCCGGGAATGAACCTGATGGGCATGTTCGGCATAGGGCAGCAGCAGGAAAGCGTGGTGATAAAAGGCGAGGATTTTGACAAGATGTTGCTGTTGGCGGAGGACATCAAGTACATTTTAGAAGACAATATGGATGAAATGAGGTCGGTAAGGGTCAGTGCCGGGTTTCCCCGCCCCGAGGTGCACCTGGAGTTCGATCCGGGCTTGATGAGCATGTATAGCATAACGCCTCAGAATGTGCTCACCGAATTGAGCACCTTCCAAAGTGAATTACGCTCGGGAGGCATGTTAAGGTTAGACAACGAGGAGTACGATATTGTGATGAAAGAGGAAAACCCTTATGATGATGGAGAAGTACCTCCCAAAACCTACGATGACCTCCAACAACTGAATATTATCTCAAACTCGGGCGCCCTGGTTGCTTTGAGCGATTTTTCCGATATAATCTATGCCAGCGGACGCGCGGAAATCCTTCGGGTAAACCAGCAAAAAGAAATAACGGTGAGATATTCCTTCGACCAGGAAATTAATGATTCAAAATCTTTGTTGGAACAGGCCCGTCAGGATGTAGACGATTTGGTTGCCGAGGTAAACCTACCCTCAGGTACAGCCATTGAGGTGATACATGAAGAAGATCAGTTTGAGGAGTTCTATTTTCTGATAGGAACGGCTTTTATTTTAATATTAATGATTCTGGCTTCGGTGTTTGAATCGTTTGTGACCCCATTCGTCATGTTGTTTTCTATTCCTTTGGCTGCCATTGGCTCGTTTCTGGGACTCATTTTTACAGGTAACTCATGGCTCAACCTCAATACCCTTATAGGCTTTTTGATTTTGTTGGGAATTGTGGTGAATAACGGAATCATCCTAATCGACTACTCCAATATACTGCGGAAAAAGGGCATGCGACATTCACGGGCTTTGCTGCAAGCAGGAATTTCCCGTGTTAGGCCCATCCTGATAACCGCAGCAACCACCATTATTGCCATGTTGCCCCTGGCCATGGGTAAATCGGAATATGTGGGTAGTCTGGGAGCGCCCTTTGCCATAACCGTTGTGGGCGGTCTGTTGGTCAGTACCCTGTTGACCCTGGTTTTTATACCCACTTTTAGTTTTGGTTTAGAAACCGCATTGGCTTGGATCCGATCCTTAAATATCGTGTATAAACTTATTATTTTTAGTGCATGGGTGATAGGTATCTTATTGATCCAATTTGTGTTGAACCATACTTTTATTTGGATGCTGGTGGAATACTTTGCGTGTATTGTTGGTATTCCTGCTACGATGTATTTTGTGTTGACCAGCTTAAGACAGGCCAATACGCAACTGATTAAACCCGATGAGCCCATTACGATTCGCCTGCAGAGTGTGGTTAAAGTATACGACCGCGACAACAGGTTTATGCGCGAATGGAAAATGGGTAAACTTTATGGTGGCAGGGAACAGGCCACCAAAGGGGTTAAGAATTATAGGGAAGGTATTATCTGGCAAATACCGTTGTTTGGTTTCTTGATATGGATGACCTGGTTTTATCTTGAAACCTCATTATGGAACTTTATCTTCTTGTTTGTCAGCTATTTTATCTTTTTATCTTATACGGCTTATTTGAGACAATGGCCGGACAAAAAAGGACGGTTTAAACGTTTGTTCTCGGCGAATAACATAATCTTTAAATCGATGTTGTGGGCATATCCTGCCGTTACCTTAGCCTTATTTGCCTATAAGTTTGATAGTGTGGCATCTGCCATTGTTTGGGCATTGCTTTGGTATTTGGGTATCTATATTTATGTTACCGGCAAAAAGTTACAATCAGAAAATATTAACGTAGAACGATTGAAAGGTCGCTTTGCCGGCATTCGCAGAACATGGTATGTTTTTGTGCGCTCTATCCCCGTTATCGGAAAACAAAAACAGCCTTTTAAAGCCCTCCAGGGATTATCCTTAACCATGGAAAGTGGTATGATTGGATTGTTAGGCCCTAACGGCGCTGGAAAAACAACCATCATGCGTATTATCTGCGGAATTCTTGATCAGAGCTACGGTAAGATATTCGTGAATGGATTGGATTCGATTAAATACCGGGAAGAACTGCAAGGCCTGATTGGATATTTGCCCCAGGAATTTGGTTCGTACGAAAATATGACTTCGTTCGAGTTCCTGGATTATATGGCTTTGCTAAAGGGACTCAGGAAAAAAGAAGAAAGATACAAACGAGTGGAGTACGTATTAAAAGCAGTACACATGTGGGACAGGAAAGACAACGCAATCGGTTCGTTCTCAGGTGGTATGAAACAGCGAATCGGAATTGCCCAAATCATGCTGCACTTACCTCGGATTTTAGTGGTAGATGAGCCGACGGCAGGACTGGACCCGAGGGAGAGAATCCGTTTCCGTAACCTGTTGGTGGAATTGAGCCGCGACAGGATCGTGATTTTCTCCACCCATATTATCGAGGATATTTCCAGCTCTTGTAACCAGGTGGCAGTAATGAAACGGGGCGAACTCAAATATTGGGGTAAACCTTCCGAATTATCTCGGGTCACCCAAGGTAAAGTATGGACTTTTGAGATTCCTGCCAACGAGTTTGAACGAGTTAACAAGCAATATCAGGTGGTACATCATATCGGAACAGGTGCGACCGTTCGGGTTAGGGTTCTGGCCAACGATAAACCGGTGGAAAACGCGGAGCAAGTCCATTCAAGCCTCGAAGATTCGTATCTTTGGTTATTGAGGAATGAAACATCCGCGCAATAAACGCATGATTTGAATTAAGCCTCTATAGAAGGCCATCAAACGGGGTTTCTTGGCAAAACGCACAAAAAAATGGGTTGCAAGCGGTAAATAATATTAAACAAGCGGTTAATAGTGTTATGCAAGTGGTATTTAAGGTTTTATAAAAGGTATAAATTAATATACGAGTGGTAAAATATCCGATATGAATAGTTAATCCTTTTATATAAGTGGTTTTTTATAGGGTTTGAAAGGAAAAAGACCGCATAAAAGTGGCACTTTGCAATGTATTGTAAGTTTAGGATTATAAAAAGCGACTTTTCGTATGAGAAGTTCGTAAGCGACTCCAGTAAATGGTAAAAAGGATGTGTCAAAATATAGATCAAGTTATTTACAAACCAATTGATAATAACAGGTACGATGCTACGATATAATTTTAAAAGAGTTTTTAGGGCAAGAGGAATCGAAAAAGTTCATGCATACTTACGTAAAGCAGGCTTTTCGGATAATTTTGCAACCAAAATTAAAAACAACAATGCCAAACGTCTGGAACTTAAAGACGTTGAGCGACTTTGCCTGGCGCTTAGGTGTACCCCCAATGATTTTATGGAATGGACCCCGGAACCCAATACAGAGATATCGGAAAATCACCCGATGAACAACTTGAAAAAACCGAAACATGAGGTTGATTTTGTAAAAACGCTCAACGAGGTGCCGCTGGGTAAACTGGAAGAACTGGACCGTATATTAAAAGAACATTTGAGCAAATAGTAGTTATGCCTTTGCCATCGTTAAAAACATTGGTTAAGGCCGGTAAAAACCATAATACTTAATCCCTGAATAGCGTTGTTCATCTTAATGCTTGATATTTAATCCTCTAAACTGTAGTCATGACAAACATTTTGCATATTATCAAATACAACCTAAAAATTATTTTCGGTAACCGATTTATTTATTTTTTGGGGGCTTCACTTATTTTCTATCTATTGTTCACCGGTATATCCCTATTTTCCGATGAAATGATTAACGTAGAAGATGTTTATTATCAACTGATCTTTCCGGGAATCCTGCTCATGTTTTTTCCGACCGCCTTTGGGATACAAAACGACGAAGACTCCAGGATTCTTGAGATACTTTTCGGCATTCCCAACTATCGATATAAGGTATGGTTGGTACGTTTGTCTATCATTTTTGTCATGGTTTTTATCATCGTTACCATCCTGGCTTTTATCAACAATTATTTATTGGTTGAACTCCCGGTGCTTGAAATGGGTGCACAATTGATTGTGGTACTCGTGTTATTCGGAACGTTGGGATTCCTGTTTAGTACCATCGTAAAAAACGGCAACGGAACTGCAGTGGTTATGGTTATTGTGGGGCTATGCCTTTGGTTTTTACATGGCTTCATAGATGTTTCCAAATGGAATGTGTTTTTGAATCCGTTTTCTACACCCAATAATATCAGTGAGTCACTGTTTCAAACCATGTTGTTCCAAAACAGGCTCATTATTATTTCGGTTTCAATAGCCGCGGTACTCTGGGGATTGATTAATTTGCAAGGTAGAGAGAAGTTTATTAGGTAACCTTAATTTTTCGGGGGTGATTTATCAGATTTGTTATGCGTTTAAAAGCAGGATAGCTCCTGCCTTTATATAAATGAAACCATTCCATGAATAACATTGCAATGCTAATTTGAATTTTAAGGCACATTGCATTACAAAATTAGTAGTAGCTCATAAAAATGAATGAGATATCTTAGGCTTTTTAATAATTTGCACCCTCCTTTCCTCCTTTTAAAAAACCTAAAAATTCAGTAACTTTATTTTACCAAGGGCGATGTGTAAAAGTTCATTGCTCCTGTCATCTGACGTATTCTCGCAAAGACTGCCTGCCGGATAAACGATGTGTTTTCGTACTATTGATAATAAGAAAGGGAGGATCTTATGAAGGCTTATAAACAAACGTTCGAAATTATTGATTATGCCCGGTTGTTTCATAAGAAATTGAATGATTTTTATGAGCAACTACATGAAAAATCTGAAAAACAAAGGGTGAAAATGTTGCTTGAGTACTTGAGTAAACATGAAAAACATCGTGAAGAGACACTCGCCAATTACGAGAAAGAAGCATCGGAAAAAGTAATGGATACCTGGTTCAAATATGTTCCTGAAAACATCTCGTCAGAGTGTCTGGAAAAAATGGTGATTAAACCTGATATGTCCGTTGACGAAGTAGTGGATAGTGCGCTGTTGATGAACAATTGTCTTATCAAATTATACAAAGGTTTAATAGAGGAGACAAAAATTGATGAAGTCAAAGAGGTATTTATTAGTTTATTAAAAAGAATCGAAAAGGAAGAGAGGGATCTTGTGCGGGATGCTACGAGGCTTAAGGACATATAGTTTTTTAAGGTTTCAATATGGAGTAGTTGCAGAAAAGTCTTTGAAGAATCGGGAAGTAAAAACATTCCCGAATCAATTGTTTGTCCCAACATGTTTTTGTAATAAATAACCAAACAAGAGATTAGTGTCGGTCAACAAGGAGGAACATACCATGTTAACAGAAGAGCCCCAACAAAACTATTCATTTGGAGGTAAGGATATGCGCAGATAAAGGAAAACCTTTTATCCTTGAAAACAAGGAAGCAGATATATCTATTGCGATTTTTAAAATTGTACTGGAAATTGAAAAAACATTACATGTGGAACAACAATGCTTATAGCCAGTGTCAAGTCATATCTGCGGGGACAGGCGGGATACGACACCATTTTTATAGTACGATAAAAAGATATCATAATGTATAAATTTCTATTCGGTCCGGTACCTTCACGGCGGCTTGGAATGTCCCTGGGGGTAGATTTAGTGCCTAAAAAAGTTTGCTCCCTCAACTGTGTTTATTGCGAGGTGGGGCGCACCACGCTATTAACAACCGAAAGAAAAGAATACATTCTCTATGATAAAGTCACCAGTGAGTTAGAACATTATTTTGCCAACAACCCCGATCCCGATTATATTACTTTCTCGGGTTCTGGTGAGCCAACCCTCAACACAAAAATAGGGGAGGTATTACAATTTGTTAAACAGATAAAAAAAGATGTTCCGGTTGCAGTTTTAACCAATGGTACATTGTTTTACAATAAAAAGGTTCGTCATGAATTAATGGGTGCAAACGTTGTACTTCCATCGCTTGATGCGGCAACAGAAACTACATTCCGGAAAATAAACCGTCCGGCAACACAGCTGACAGTTGATAAATATATTCCGGGATTAATTGATTTTAGGAACGAGTTCAAAGGAACCATCTGGCTTGAGGTAATGATCATACCGGGATATAACGACGGTATGGATAACCTAAATTCAATAAAGGACGCCATATTAAAAATTAAACCGGACAAGATTCAGTTAAATACACTCGACAGACCGGGTATTGTACATGGATTACGGGCAGCTAGGTGGGATGAACTGCAAAAAATTATCGAATTATGGGGACTGGATAATGTTGAAATTATTGCACCGATACCTGAACGAAAAGACATGACATCTTATCGTAAAGATATTGAAAGCACCATTGTAGAAACCATATCCAGGAGGTCCTGTACGCTTGACGATCTTCATAAAATTCTGGGAATCCATCATAATGAGATTAACAAATATTTGGGTGTGCTGGAAGGGGAAGGTAAAGTTAAAACTATTAGAGCAGATAGAGGATGGTTTTATGCGATTGATTTTTGAACCCAAAAATAACAAATTAATGTGGCCAGCTATAATTATATCAGGATTGATATATAATTATTTGAGGTGTAGGCAATGGTTAAACAAATATGGAGGAAATTAAAATGTTAGAAATTAAAATGAATGAAATGAGAGATTTATTCGACGACCGAAACTGGCAAGACGTAGAAGGATATGCCGAAGGTACAAAAGAAAAAGTGTTGCGCGATGATGAATTTGCAAAAACGATTTTACTCAAGCTTCCCAAAGGCTTCCATGTAGATCGTCATTCGCATGCCA
Source organism: Saccharicrinis sp. GN24d3 (assembly GCF_052400645.1). Lineage (NCBI taxonomy): Bacteria > Pseudomonadati > Bacteroidota > Bacteroidia > Marinilabiliales > Marinilabiliaceae > Saccharicrinis > Saccharicrinis sp. GN24d3. The sequence goes on along the minus strand of NZ_JBQTGI010000020.1, from coordinate 11,596 downwards.
CCTGCGAGCAATTTTTAGTACTCAAAGGCGAATATATCAGCAAGGATAAAAAATATCCGGCAGGATCCTATGAAATGTTCAAAGCACATGAAAAGCATGGTCCTTTCGAATCGAAGGATGATACTTTAATCCTTTTTATCTGGGATCCTAAAAGTTGATTATACATTTTAGCCGATAAAGGTTCTTCACACCTTTTCGAGGATGAGCGCTCGAACTAATACAACCTAATTCGAACGTTGGATTTTTAATTCATAAGTTAAATCGGGTAGTTGTTCTCTATGATTTAATCAATTACGGGCGATGAATTCATACAAGTAACTATCGGAAATAATAGTCAGTGTTATACTAATTCACCAACTGAGCGGATGATATAGTCAGTAAAAAAAATGTCATGAAAAACAGAAAAAACAGCGGACCCCAGAAAGATGCGTTAAGGGGAAACCTGAAAATAGAAGGCGGGCAAATTCCATTATCCAAAGCAAATCATCTTAACCAAAAAAGCAAAAAAAATAGTGTTTCAGCCCAGGATGGAAATCTATTTATTGTTCCATGGCAACGGTATACATAAAATAAAAACACTTAATGATGAACACCCGTAAACGTAAAGAATCGGTGCGGGTAACAAAGGAGAAGAAAGTTTTCAATGTATTATACGATAACGGGAAAATTCGGAAATATAAACCCTGGCTTGGCGATATGTTTTCATTCCTGTACAACATGATCATGGACAAATCTGTTTTCCCCAATAAGTTTAATGGCTCTATTCAAAAGCACTTCGAGATTTTAAAAGGTGAATTTCAAGACATTCACCATCAAAAAATATTGGATATTGCAGCCGGTAGTGGGAATGCCGTAGAATTTCTGCGCAATGATAACTCATATATCGGCACTGATATCAGTTCGGGGCTTCTTGGTATGGCAGCAAAAAAATTCAATCATAGTGTGTTTGAAAATGCTGAATTCTATGTTACTGATGCCAACAATATGCCATTCGGCAACAATTTTTTTGATTTAAGCTTGTGTCACCTGACATTAAACTTTTTTACCAATATCGACAATTTTATACTAGAATTAAAAAGAGTGCTAAAGCCGGGAGGAATATTCTTTAGCGGCACACCAACACCAGAGAAGAAAAAAACTGACGTAAAAATCGGTGGGACACTTTATGCTGAGGATGAGCTAAAAGAAATGTTTTAGCAAAAAAAAAATTAGGTTCCAGAGTTTACCTTATGAGAATGGAGCATTGTTGTATTTTAAAGCCCATTAAACCTCCCAAAATAAGCCTGTTGCTCCGGTAACTAACGCAACATATTCGCAACTTTTACGGCCACAAATCCTTGTATATGCGCCTGCCTTAAGGGTGACAAGTATTATCACTGGTTTCAAGGGTCCCGTTAAGTAATTCCAATACCAACTCTTTAGGTGGTTTAATGGTCACCCCCACAAATACATTTATCTTTTTCTGATTGAACAAGGCTATTACTTTTTGGCCCATACTGCAGGCAATCACGTCGGTTACTCCCATATTAGCCAGCCAGCCGGGGTATTGGCCTGATTCGTGGCAAGGAGGTGACAAAACTTCCTCCCCGGATACCGAATTTTTCTTTACCTTATAGATATTAAACTGTTGCGTGTGCCCGAAATGGTTGCTTAATTGCCCGTTATCAACCGGGATAGCAATCTTTGACGTATTCATGTTTTTTTATTTAAAGAGAATGTCCAAAATTGACAATTATAAAATTTGAAACTTACGATTTACAAGATGTCTTCCATTTTACCCCTCCAAAGCTCTCCGGCAGCTTCCGGAAGTCTTAAAGTCCCCTTCAGGGGAGATAGGGGTTAGATACAAGAAACAAACTCCCAAATTGTAAGAATCTTAAAATCCCATTATCGTTTTGGGCATCCTCCTATCGTTCAACCTACTATGCGTTTCAGCTCCGACCTTGTCTCCATCTGTTGCGTCTTGCCCGTCCAAGCCGATGAGCGGATCCCCTTCTTTGAAATCTGTCCTGGTTCCCGGATTCTTGAGGATTACAGTTGCCTAATCCTCTGCCAGTTCTGGCTCCCTTACCTTCCGGACCTGTTCCATTTCTGTTTGGCATATCGACCTCCTTTTTAGTTGTTAATTCCTCAATATCAAAGTTACCTGATAATACGTCTAAAAATTTGAAATAGCCATCTTAGTCATTAACGTATCAACTAAGATAGCTCACAAAAATAAATGAGTTATCTAACCTGTTCGGAATTGGGATTTTTATCCTAAATTTATAATGTAATAGAACTAGGCGATTATGAGTTTAACCAGCACATGCATTGATTGTAAGATAGGTTCGAAATGCTTCAGGAAATTAATTCCGTCCGAATTAGAATTTATTAATCAAAAGAAAACACAAATTACCTATAGAAAAGGTGAGAACCTTTGTAAACAGGGAGCTTTTGCTTCTTATGTTTTATATGTTTCCAACGGCCTGGTAAAACTTTATCTGGAAAACAAGAATAATAAATTTACCAACATCAAAATACTTAAAGCGTCCGATTTTATTGCTATAGAATCTATATACGGTGACAATATTTATTTTTATTCGGCCGTTGCCCTTCAAGAAACTGATGTATGCCTTATTGATAAAAATGCCATTAGAAAACTGCTGGAGAACAACGCAAGTTTTGCTTCTGAAATGATAAAACGGTATTGCAGACAGGAAAAACTATGTTTTAATATTATACAAAGTATCGGTTACAAACAGATGCCAGGAAGGCTTGCGGATACCTTGTTATATTTGACCGCAGACAGATTTAACAACGAAAACGTGTTCAAATTTATTACAAGAAAAGATATAGCTGATTTCGCTTGTATCTCAAAAGAAAGTACCATTAAATTGTTGACTGAATTTAAAAATGAAGGAATTATCGATATTGACGGAAAAAATATTGAAATACTAAAACCAGATATCCTAAGGAAAATTAGCAAACTGGGATAAATAGTTCCCTTAGCTCATGAAAATAAATGAGATATCTTAGATAATTTGCTGTGATATAATCTTTTTCATTCAATTAAAAACGATCAAATTTTTGTATCTTAATGATGGTCAATCAGCAAATTCTACAAAGATGAAAGAAAAAAAGAATTCATTTTGGATGATAACACCGGCCATTCTTACTGCAATAGCTGCCCTCATTAAATCAATTACCGGACTCTATGTTGCGCTAAACAGGTCTGATGATAATTCATCTTCTAAACCATTGGAGCTACCCAACAATGCGGTAAAATCCATGGAGGATGAGTAGTTGGCCTATTAAAAAAATATCTCCCTGGGATATGCTATTTTAAAAATTAGGTATGATACTAATTATATTCTTGGACCATCCGCCTTAAAAAACAAGTAGTATTTGTAATTGTAACTCTGCAAAATATATTCGAAAACTGACAGGTTTATCTATGTTTGAGTTGTATGTAAGGCTGAAATTAGTCTATTTTTTGAGATACAAGATTTTTTATAAACCATAAATAAGCAGAAAAAATGACTAAAAAGAAGACGGACTATTTGACCCTAATTATAGGGCAGAGTTTTATGCTGATTGGGTTTACGACTTTTATAATCAATTATTTTATTCTGGATAATAATACTTTATTAGTTATTGCAATCATTCTACTCTTTATTTTATCCATGATCTTTAATCTGAAATATCTCATAAGTAAAATAAAAGAGACAAAAGAATGATCACTAAATAAAAACCTGGCGCCTTTGCCGGAAGGTATAAGATGATTAATTTAGAAGGAATATAACCTGTAATGCGCTGAATTAAAGCGATATTGAACAAAGTCTAGTATTCAATAAGGTATATAAGCCATTAAAACGTTTCTTAAACGAAACCGGTGGTAATAATTTTTGAAAAACGACCACAAATTGTCTTTAAATAATTGAATGTATATCATGAAAATAAAAATCTTCTTTATTGTATTTATTACAGGAGCTATTTTTTTAGCCTACTCTTGCCAAAATGAATCTCCAATTAAAATTATTGATCAGGAGATAATGGTTGATGTCCCCGAATCAGCAGTCTATGTCCGAGTGCGTGGAAATGCAAACAAACCATTAATCATTAATTTACATGGTGGCCCTGGCGGATATTCCGGGATAGACATAAAGTTGATGGGACCGGGACTGGAAGATAAATTTCTGGTGGCATACCTTGACCAACGTGGATGCGGAAAATCTTTGGCATGTTCAGACACAATATTACTTACAGTAGCGCAGTATCTTGAAGATTTAGATATTGTAATCGATACCCTGCGCGCCAGATACCAGAAAGATAGATTAAATATCATGGGAACCTCATGGGGTGGAATGTATGGTTTCTTGTACTTGTTAAAAGACCAGACTAAAGTGCATGCTTATGCGTGTATTGACGGAAAAGTGAACAGCCAATATCAAAACCAATCACTTATTAATTTTGAAACAAATAGAGCAAAAGAGATGCTTCAAACCAAAATTTCTGAAGAACAAAAAGCTGAATTGGAGCATATTGTCGCAGAACTGAAACGAATTAAAAGCAGTAATTTTGCACACTTCCATACCGATGTAAACTGGATGAAACATGAAGTGCCTCCAAAACTTGGATTCAACGCTTATTTTGCCGATACTTCCAAGGTTATTTCATTTAAAGATGTAGTTCAAGATACTGCCTTAATGAAATTGATGAAATATACAGCCAAGGAATATGCAGAAGTTGGAGATAAAGCAGAAATCGTAAATGCTGCTTTCCGAAACACACCTTCGTACAACAACATCAATATTGAACCGGAATTAAGGCAGATAAAAACTCCCACAATTGTTATTCAGGGCGAACAAGACTATGTGGTTGGTACAGGGCACGCTGAATTAATTTACAATGCATTATCTGGTTTGTCCAAGGACGAAAAAGAATTGCACATTATTCCCGGCGTTGGACATTGCCCCGCTATTGAAAGCCCCCAACTATTGTGTGATATCTTAGTTGATTTTTTTGAAAAGGAAAGTTTGAAAAAATAAGAAATAAAAGCACGAATCGCTAACCATATAGGATAGATATTAAAGCCCAGCGGAGCACAAAAAAAACAACAGGGAGAAAAGTCCCTGCTGCCGTTTTTTTTTGCTGAATCTTCAAGACCAGCGCTCAATTGGGTTTTAATTTGTGTTGGGCTAAATCCCTTTATTATAGCCTTTTAATTAAAGAGGTTTAATATTCTGCTTTCTGTTCGGTAAGGGCATCTCGCGCCTGGCTGTGTTATTCTCAAACCTCTTTTTAGTTCTTCATTATCTTCCTTATTTTCATTGACAATCGGGTGTATTTTTTCCGTTCAGGCTATTTGTGGATCACATTGGAGAAAAGGGAATGCGAGGGCGCGTAATATCCCATCTTCACGTTGCCCTTCGGTTAGTTGGGCCTGGAAATCGTTACGTAGTTCTTCGATACTGGTTTGTTCAGGCTCTTTTTCGACGAAGCTGGCATAATCATTATTGTGCCACCAGTAACGTTCCCGTATGCGCTCACTTATATTGCGAAGGATGGCCTTCTGATCGAATGTTTTTTTAAATTTGTCATTATTGTAAACTGTTAATGGAACATGTAAGCTATTAAGGTAGTCGAATGGAGTGACTTTTGGCCACCGAGCGAAGTGAGGTTTAGTTCAATAATGTGTATAATTTATAAGGTTTCTAGAGGTTTTCAAGTGCTATCACCCGCCTCAATCTTGGGCGGTAACTGGATGGGTTTGAGGTCCGAAATCCCTGACGAAATCATACACTCAACCTTTTGCAAAAAACAACAGAGGTATTCATCATAAAAATCAGAATAAGGTGTCTAACAGCTATCAAGTTAGTAAAGAATTTAAAGATATGATCATGATTGATTTGCCTTTGGGCGAATACGACGATTGTATATTTCGTAACTGCAATTTCTCCGAGGGTGATTTGTCGGGTTACATATTTTCAGAATGTGAATTTATTGAATGTGACCTAAGCAATATGAAGCTGACCGATTGTGCTTTCAGGGATGTACACTTTAAAAGCTGTAAAATGATCGGTCTGCAGTTTGATGATTGCAATACCTTTTCGTTATCGTTCCGGTTTAGCGAATGTATATTGGATTATTCCTCGTTTTATAAGCTAAAGCTAAAAAAGACTGGTTTTGATACCTGTAGGATGACCGAGGTAGATTTTTCTGGAACAGTGCTTACCGGTTCATCATTTCATAACTGCGATTTAAGCGGAGCGATATTCCAGCGGAGCAACCTGGAAAAAGCGGATTTTAGGACTGCGACTAATTTCTCCATTAATCCCGAACAAAATTCAATCCGCAATGCAAGGTTTTCAGTACCCGGATTAGTTGGTTTATTGCATAAATACCATATTGTTGTGGATTAAAGTAATATATTTGCCGACGATTTTAACGCATTATAGTTGACACTTAATATGAACAATAAAAAGGTTGGAGCGGGATTGTTTATCGCCGCCCTGATTGTTTATGTAATTGGCTTATTTCCGGAAGTTGGTATCGATTCGGGAAAGTATGCCGCCATAAGCCGAATCATGTTTGAGCGCGGAGATTGGATGACTCCACAAATACACGGTCATCCATATTTGCACAAACCTCATTTTTTCTTTTGGCTGAGCACTGCTTCATTTCATTTGTTTGGGATATCTTTATTTGCTTTTAAGCTACCCACTTTATTGTTTTCGATAGCAAGTGTTATCGCGCTTTACAGAATGGCTAAACTGTATTATGGCGAACAAACAGGATTGCTGGCTGCCTTAATGTATGCCACATCCGAAATGATGTTTCTGTACCATAACGACTTACATACGGATGCCCTGTTGACGGCTAATGTTGTGCTAGGCGTATCTTTCCTGGCTTTCTTTCTTCATCATAAAAGTGCTATCAATTTTATTTTAGGTTTTGTGTTTATTGGTTTTGCCATGATAACCAAGGGACCTGTTGGATTAGCAGTGGCTGTTTTTGCTGTTGGCGGACATTTATTGTTGAAAAAAGACTGGAAAAACATTTTTAATCCGGTTTGGTTGTTGGCGTTTCCAATATTAGGGTTGGTTCTGTTTCCCACGTTAAAGGCCAATTACGATAATTTTGGCTGGGAAGGGATCGAATTCTTTTTTTGGTCGAATAATGTAGGTAGAATTCAAGGTGCCTACAACAAAGGAGGTGCAGTGGATGGAGATATCTCTTTTTATCTGCATACCATGATTTACATTTATTTGCCATGGTCTTTGTTCACACTGATTACCATCGGGAATCATATCAAAGGTATGTTTGTAAAAAAGGGAAGCGAAAGATTTAAGCGACCCGAGTATATGACTTATGCAGTGGTTATAATTTATACCTTAATATTGTCCGTGGCGAGTCAGAAGGCACCTCATTATTTATATCCGGTTACGCCGTTTTTATCGGTAATTGTAGCCCAATTTCTTTACCAGGGAATAGTGGAAAGCAAAAACCATATGTTAGGCAAGTGGTTGCTGGGAGCACGTAATGTAATGCTGGCCATTATCACTGCGGCATTGGTTTTTATACTCACCTATGTTTTTAAAACCGGAAACTTGACAATTTGGATTCCGGTGATCGTTGGGATGGCAGTTGCTATTTATTTTGTATTGCCCAGGCATGAATTGTATCAAAAAATCATTGTTCCATTAGCCATTTCCTCCATTGTATTAAATTTTGTTTTAAATGCACATTTTATACCCAGCGCGTTTCAATATCATGGCGGTATCAGGGCTAGCGATGCATACAGCCAATTGGCTAATGCGCAAGAAGATTTATATACCTATAAGTTTCGTCAGTTCGAAACTTATTTTTACCCCTCAAAAATTTCTTCCTGGTACCAGGAAAAAGAAGATTTCGAAAAAGTGATGAATAACGCCAACTATTGGGTGGTAACCAACGAGGAAGGTTATAAGGATATCAAGGAGATGATGCCGTCCAGGATAGGTTTTGAAAAAGCTTTTCCACATCGATTAATATCAAGGATGTCCGGTGAGTTTTTAAATCCTGTCACACGCGAAAAGTCCTTAAAAAAAGTATATTTGCTGAAAATAGAATAAGTTTTTTAAAAAAACATAACATGAAGATTTCTGTAGTTATTCCGGTTTATAATGAGCAGGGTAACATTACGCCGTTAGTAAATCAAGTGTACGAAGCACTGAACCCTTCAAAATACGATTTTGAAACGATACTGATTAATGATGGTTCAAAAGACAAAACCGTTGAAGAAATTAAACAGCAAAAAGGTAAAAATGTTGTTTTAATCGACTTGAGAAAAAACTTTGGCCAATGTCCTGCCTTAAAGGCCGGTATTGATTATGCTACAGGAGATATCATTGCTACATTAGACGGCGATTTGCAAAACGACCCTGCCGATTTAATCAAGATGATGGAGGTGATGGAAAAAACGGGATGCGATGTTGTCACCGGAATCAGGGCACAACGCAAAGATGATATGTTTCTGAGAAAAATACCTTCGAAGATTGCAAATTCGCTGGTGCGAAAAGTGTCCGATACACCTATCATTGATAATGGATGTGCCATAAAGGTTTTTAGAAGTGATATTGCAAAGGATATCCCGCTATACGGCGAAATGCATCGTTTTATTGCCATCCTTGCCATTAATGAAGGTGCAAAAGTTGAACAGATTCCGGTAAATCACAGGGCTCGTGTTGCAGGGGAATCAAAATATGGGCTTTCGCGTACTTTTAAGGTAATCAGCGATTTGATTTTAATGCGATTTACCAATAAATACTCCCAAAAACCAATGCACTTTCTGGGGCCTATTGGTGCAGGTAGTTTTGCTATTGGAGTTGTTCTGATGGCTTACTTATTGGTAGTGAAATTAATGGGGGAGGATATTTGGGGACGTCCTTTGATTTTTGCTGCAATTGTATTCCTGCTTGGCGGTTTTCAGCTGATTATGACAGGTATTACCTTGGATCTGTTAATGCGAACCAACCACGAATCACAGCAAAAGAAAATTTATAAAGTTCGTAATAGCGAACAGATATAGTATTTGATTTACAAAAAGGATAGAATCGCTACAGGCGATGCTATCCTTAACCTATTTAGTTTTCTTCACAAAAAGTTCAGTCATACATTGTTATAAGTTAGTAAAATGCCGTAGTAGCAATCTCTTGCTATGTACTACTGGTTTTTAGATTTGAATAAAGAAAATTAAAATTTTACCTTTTTAACATTAAATTAATGTCGTATTTATACGTCATGTTAAAATATGACGTATATTTGCGTCAAACAAATGGGTTATGGTACAAGCAAAATCGGAATTATTCGAAAAAAGCCTGACGGAAAGTGCGAACCTTTTCAAGGCGCTCTCGCATCCTGCCAGGTTGCAAATCCTTATATTCATCGCTGAATCAGAATCATGTATTACAGGTGACATATCGGATGAGTTGCCCCTGGGGCGAACAACCGTGAATCAGCATATTAAGGAATTAAAAGAAGTGGGGTTGATTGAAGGTGAGATTGCAGGGGTAAAAACAAAGTATTGTTTAAATGTGAAAAAGATCGATGAATTAAAGCTTACTTCGCTTGCTTTCTTTGATCAGCTAAACACAAAAAATTATAAATGTAAATAATCATATAAACTTTGGAAAATGATATAGGAATAACAAAAAGCAGTCAAACAAACGCTTTTCCTTTGTGTCCCTGTGTTCATTTTTCCTGATTCAAATGACTTACAACAATGAAGGTATTAATTTTATGTACAGGTAACAGCTGTCGCAGTCAGATGGCTCATGGATTTTTACAATCTTTTGACGAGAGAATCACGGTTCGTTCAGCGGGAACCGAAGCTTCGGGTAAACTTAACCAAAAAGCGGTTAAGGCCATGAAAGAGATTGGTTTGGATATCAGCGGTCATAGTTCAGATTCGGTAAACGATTATTTGGACGAAGAATGGGATTATGTCGTAACGGTTTGCGGCGGAGCAAATGAAGCCTGCCCCGCATTTATGGGCAAAGTAAAAAATCGTTTGCACATTGGGTTTGACGATCCGTCGCACGCAGAAGGAACAGAGGAGTTTATCTGGAGTGAATTTATCCGTGTTAGGGACGAGATTAAAGAAGGATTTCATAAGTTATATACTGAGAAAATCGAACCTCAATTAAATTAAGACTTCACCTTGAGGGTGTTCGGAATTTAATTTATGAAAATGATAAACTTACGAATTGTAAACGCCAAACGAATGGATGGGGATTTATTGCCTTCCAACTTACAATCCGTAAGTTTCACTGTTAACATAAATTAATTTTGAGACGGCCCCTTCATTACTTCAAATATTTGACTTATGGCTGAAAGTAAAGCTGGGATAGGATTTTTCGAAAAATACCTGTCCCTTTGGGTTGCCTTGTGCATTGGTGCAGGTATTCTTATTGGTAATTTTGCCGGGGACAGCGTGCAGGTATTAAGCTCGTTAGAGGTATTTAAAGTTAATATCCCTGTCGCTATTTTAGTGTGGTTGATGATTTATCCTATGATGTTACAGATTGATTTCTCCAGCATAAAAAACGTAGGAAAGCGCCCAAAAGGCTTAATATTAACCCTTGTTGTAAACTGGTTGATAAAACCCTTTACCATGGCCTTTTTTGCATGGATTTTCTTTTCGAAAATTTATGCGGCTTATATTTCGCCCGAACTTGCAGGAGAATATATTGCAGGCGCCATTTTGTTAGGAGCAGCTCCTTGTACGGCAATGGTTTTCGTTTGGAGTTATTTAACCAATGGAGATCCAAATTATACCTTGGTTCAGGTAGCTGTAAACGACTTAATAATATTGGTTGCATTTGTACCTATTGTAGGATTATTGTTGGGAATGACAAATGTACAAGTCCCTTATGATACCTTGGTAGCAAGTGTGTTAATATTTGTGGTTATTCCGCTGTTGGCAGGATATATCACCAATAAACAGTTAATAAAGAGAAGGGGAGAAAAATGGTTTACAGAATCATTTCTACCTAAGTTTAAGCCTGTTTCCATTATAGCATTGTTGCTAACATTGGTATTGTTATTTGCGTTTCAGGGAAATACCATCAGTGAAAACCCATTGATAATTCTATTGGTCGCAGTGCCATTGGTCATTCAAACTTACTTTATCTTTTTTATTGCCTGGCTTGGCGGTAAAAAACTTAAATTACCACATGCGGTATGTTCACCGGCAGCTATGATTGGTGCAAGCAATTTCTTTGAGTTGGCTGTGGCCGTTGCAATTGCATTGTTTGGATTGCAATCACCTGCCGCTTTGGTAACGGTTGTCGGGGTTTTGGTAGAAGTTCCGGTAATGTTGTCGCTGGTGGCAATTGCCAATAAATGGAAGTAAACGTTTACGTGGTTTAACCCGGATTATGTATTAGAGGTATGTAATGCGTATTTAAAATACGATAAAACAAGGAGTTGCTGAAACGAGGCATAACTTTTCCCGATTACTTTCAAAGAATTTATCGTGGGTAAAAAAATTACATTAAAATTTCATCGCACTTGATGTTGCGGGGATTTATATTTGCATGTGTAATGTTTTATATGGCGGTATATAATTCAA